>DFHG01000008.1 GCA_002372615.1 Mycoplasmataceae bacterium UBA3729
TTCAGCTCCCGCTAAAGGTGATGGCATTCCAACTATTGTTTACAATGTCAACCACAAAACATTAAAAAAAACTGACAAAATTATTTCTGGAGCAAGTTGCACAACCAATGCATTAGCTCCTCTAGTAAAAATTATTGATGATAATTTTAAAATTATCAAAGGAATGATGACTACCATTCATGCATATACTGCAGATCAAAGATTGCAAGATGCACCTCATAAAGATTTAAGAAGAGCTCGTGCTGCTGCTATTAATATGGTTCCAACAACAACAGGTGCTGCTAAAGCTATTGGTTTAGTTTTACCAAAATTAAATGGTAAACTGCATGGATTAGCAGTAAGAGTACCTACAATTACAGGTTCAATTATTGATCTAGTTGTTGAATTAGAAAAAACACCAACAGTAGAACAAATAAATCAAACAGTAAAGAAAAATATCAGTGAAACATTAGGTTATAATGATGATGAAATTGTTTCATGTGATATTATTGGTGAAACTCATGGATCAATATTTGATCCAAAATTAACAATGTGTTTGGATGTTAATGGTAAGAAAATGTATAAATTGTTTACATGGTATGATAATGAGTCTTCATATGTAAGTCAATTAGTTAGAACTTTAAAATATTTTGCTAACATTAAGTAATTGACAATGTATGAAAATAAAAAAACACTAAAAGATGTTGATATAGATAACAAAAAAGTTATTGTCAGATTAGATTTTAATGTACCAATTAAAGATGGTGTAATTGTTGATGCTAAAAGAATTAATGCTGCAATTCCCACTATTCAATATCTATTAGATCACAATGCTAGTATTATTTTATTAAGTCATTTAGGTAGAATTAAAACATATGATGATATTGTTTCTCAAAAAAAATCATTATTACCTATTGCAAAAAAAATCCAAGAAATATTTAAAAGTTACAACATAAAATTTATTGAATCCTTAGATTTTGATGAAATCAAAAGAAATGTTGATAATTTAAAAAATAAAGAAATCTTATTATTACAAAATACAAGGTATTATGATGTTAACGATAATAATGAGATTATTAAATGAGAATCAAAGAATAATGATAAATTAGCTAAATTTTGAGCAAGTTTAGCTGATGTTTTTGTTAATGATGCATTTGGTACTGCACATCGTTCACATGCTTCTAATGCAGGAATTGCAAAATATATTAATGAATCATGTATTGGTTTTTTAATGGAAAAAGAATTATATTTTATTTCTAAAGCTATAGATAATCCAAGGCATCCTTATATTGCTATTCTTGGTGGAGCAAAAATAAGTGATAAATTAAAAGTAATTAATAACCTTATTAATAAATGTGATAAGGTTATTATTTGTGGGGGAATGGCATATACTTTTCTTGCAGCACAAGGTTATGATATAGGAACTTCTATTTGTGAAAATGAAATGCTAGATACTGCTAAAGAAATATTAGTAAGAGGAAAAGATAAGATTATTTTAACTTGTGATTGTATATGTAATGAAGAATTTATTGATACTCCTGGTAAACAAATTGATATTGAAAATGGATTAGGAAATTTACAAGGATTAGATATAGGTAGTAAAACAATATCATTATTTAATAATGCATTAAATAATGCTAAAACCGTAGTATGAAATGGACCATGTGGTGTTTGCGAATTTAAAAATTATCAAAATGGTACATATTCCATAGCTAACACATTAAAAAATTTAACAAAGAATAATTGTTACACATTAATTGGTGGTGGTGATTCAGCTTCAGCCATAATTAATTTAGGTTTTAATGAAAATGATTTTAGTTTCATTTCTACAGGTGGTGGTGCTTCATTAGCATTAATTGAAGGTTCACCATTAATAGGAATTGAGGAAATAAAAACAAGGTAAGATATGTTAATAACTTCTTTTGAGCAAGCTAATAAAATCTTTGAATTTCAACTTAATAAAGTTGATAATAAAAATTCATTAAAATGGAGAAAAATTAAAAAATTAGCAAAAATTGGTTCTGATGACAACACTAAAAAAGTTAGTTCACCAATTAAAACTTTTATTTCAAAATTATCAAAAGGATTAATGGTTCCTATTGCAATGTTACCTATAGCTGGTTTATTTTTAGGAATAGGTACAGCTATTGCTAATAATTCTTACAATGATGGATTAGTTAAGTTTGGTAACATTTTACAAATTCTTGGTAATGCAGTATTTAATAATTTAGCTATTTTGTTTTGTATTGCTATAGCAATATCGTTTACTAATGATGCTGGAGTAGCAGGATTAAGCTCGCTTATAGCATGAATAATATTTTGTTCAACTCACTCTGCTTTTATTACACATATCATAGATCCTGATGTAAATAAATACAAATTTCTCTTTTATACATTTAATCCAACACAATATCATTCTATTTTTACCACTAATGTCGGTATTGATTCATTAAATACAGGAATATTTGGTGGTATTGCTATTGGATGCTTAACAGCATTTTTATATAACAAATTCAAAAATATTCAATTACCTGCTGTAATTGGATTTTTTTCTGGTGTAAGATTTATTCCTATTATTACATTTTTATGTTCATTTTTATTTGGTGTTGTGTTTTCCATTATATGACCAGTAATTGGTTTAGGTATTTATGAATTTGGTAAAGCATTAGCAAAAATTCCATATGGAATAAATTCATTAATTTTTGGATATACAGAACGAGCATTGATTCCATTTGGTTTGCATCACGCTTTTTATATACCATTATGACAAACTGCAGCTGGTGGAATGATAGATTTAAATTGTGATATGCTAATCAATGGTCAACAAGTTTACTATAATGGTGAATTATGTGAAACTTGGCTTAATTTTGTTGATTCTGTTAATCCACAACTTGCTCCTGTAAGTGGCACCATTTCTGGAGATCAAAATGCTTGACAATTTGTTAATTCATTATCAGGTATTAAAGTAAATTTAGGAGGAGCACAAGGAGCTATTTATACGATTAGTTTTTCTGATTTTACTAATAACATTCCTTTAAGCACATGTAATCCTGGGCAATATATGCAAGGTAAATACTCATTCATGATGTTTGGTTTACCAGCAGCTGGAATTGCAATGATTATGGCTGCTCCTAAAGGGAAAAATAGGAAATATGCATTCCCTATCATTATTAGTTCAACATTAACTTCATTTTTAACTGGCATTACTGAACCAATTGAATTTACTTTTATTTTCTTATTACCATCATTGTATTATGGATTTCATTGTGTAATGGCTGGTATATCTTTCTGGTTAGCTAATTTATGAGGTGCTCATGTTGGTATGACTTTTTCTGGAGGATTTATTGATTGAATAATTTATGGATTATTAAGCGATGTATTAGGCAGCAATGTTGGTAGTTGAAAGCTATTAATTGTTGGTGTAGGAATGGTACCTATTTACTATATGGTATTTTACTTAGTAATTACTAAATTTGATGTACAAACTCCTGGTCGTGGTACTAATACTAAATTATTTACTAAAAAAGATTATTTAGCAGCTAAATCAAATAAAAAAGACAATAAAGAGCAACAACAAACGCTCTCAATAGATAATAAACAGTTAAATGAGCAAGAACAATTAGCAGTAGATATTATTTCAGCTTATGGTGGTAAAGAAAATATAAAAAATGTTGATGCATGTATTACACGCTTGCGTATTGAAGTTGTTGATCAGAATAAAGTTAATACTGAAAAATTAATGGAATTAGGAGCACATGGAATTAGTAAACCATCTGCAACTTCAGTTCATGCAATTTTCGGTACAAAAAGTGATGTAATAAAAAATTCTATTAGAAAAATGCTTGAAAACATGAAATAAAATAATTAATTACTCTAATTTTACATGTAATTAGCTGTTTTTAATTATTTAATATAATTAAATACAATATTAAAAGAAGGTAATAAAATGGCTGATAAAAAAAATGTTCGTTTAGAATGTAGTGTGTGTCATCATATTAATTATTTAACAAGACGTAATCCTAAAAACACAACAAATAAATTAGCACAAAAAAAATATTGCAAATTTTGTCGTAAAACAACTTTACATAACGAAACAAAATCTAAATAATTTTTATTTAAAATAAATGATTGATGAATTTGATGGAATTGTCATTGGTAGTGGACATGCAGGCATTGAAGCTGCTTTTGCTTTAGCCCATAAAAAACATACTGTAGCTTTGTTTACATTAAACAAAGAAGGTATTGCTCAAACTCCATGTAATCCATCAATTGGTGGCCCAGCTAAAGGTATTGTAACTCGGGAAATTGATGCTTTAGGTGGGATGCAAGCTATTGCTACTGATGCTAATGCTTTACAAATTAAATTATTAAATAGTTCTAAAGGTCCTGGTGTTTGAGCATACCGTGCTCAAATAGATAAAGAAAAATATCATCAGTGATTTGTTAATAAAATTAAAAGTAACAAATATATTAAATTAATTTTAAATGAAGTTAATAGTTTAATTGTTAAAAATAAAAAAATTATTGGTATTAAAACTAAAGACCAAATTTTCTATGCAAAAACTGTTATTATTACAACAGGTACTTATATGAATGCTATTACACATGTTGGTGACATTAAAGAAAAATCCGGTCCATTAAATTTTCCTAGATCAAGTTATTTATCACAATCAATTATAGAAAATGGATTTAAAGTAATCCGCTTAAAAACAGGTACACCAGCACGAATTGATTTAAGAACAATTAGTATTAATAATATGGAAATAGAAAATGGAACTGATGCAAAATTACATTTTCATTTTTATAGTGATTTTTACTTACCTATAAGTAAACAGATACCATGTTATTTAACTTATACAAATGCTAAAACACATAAAATTATTAAAGATAACATCCATACTTCCGCAATGTATTCTGGTCAAATTAAAGGAGTAGGACCAAGATATTGCCCAAGTATTGAAGATAAAATTGTTAGATTTGCTGATAAACCAAGACATCAAATTTTTGTTGAACCTGTATGTAAAGATTCTTATTTAGGATATTTACAAGGTTTATCTACTTCATTAAGCAAAGAAATACAAGATAAAATGATTCATTCCATTAAAGGATTAGAGAATGTAAAAATTATTAAATATGGTTATGCAATTGAATATGATGCTATCGATCCTATTCAATTATGACCAACATTAGAATCAAAGATTATTAAAAATCTTTATTTTGCTGGTCAAGTTAATGGAACAAGCGGATATGAAGAAGCAGCAGGGCAAGGAATTATTGCAGGAATCAATGCTGCACTTAACATCGAAAATAAAAAACAACTTATTTTGAATAGAAATGAATCATACATTGGTGTAATGATTGATGATATTGTTACTAAAGGTATACAAGATCCATACCGATTATTAACTTCTCGTGCGGAGCACCGATTATATTTAAGAAATGATAACGCTGATAATCGCTTAACTAATATTGGCTATAAAATCGGGTTGGTTAAGAAAAAACAATATTCACAATTTTTAAAAAATCAAGAAATTATCAAAGAAATTATAAATTTCTTGAAAAATAATTCATTAAGTATAATTCCTGAATTTACTAAAAAATATCATAGTCATTCACTTTATCAATTGTTAAAACAACCACAAATTAAAATTGATGACATTTTACAACATACAAAATATAAAAATATTAATGATGAAATTAAAATGAAAATTTCAATTTTAGTTAAATTTAGTGGTTATATTAAACATGAAGACCAGAATTTACAAAAATTTGATAAATATCTCAATTTAGATATTAGTATGATTAAAGATTATAAACAAATTAAAAATCTTCCTTTAGAAGCAAGAGAAAAACTTAACAAAATTCAACCACTAACTTTAGCTCAAGCATCAAGAATACAAGGAATATCAATTAATGATTTAATGCTTATTAAATATTACATTGAAACAAAAAAATAATTATGGACCAGAATGAATTTATTAAATTAATTAAAAAAAATTTTATCAATGTTGATAAATTATTCTTTGATAATATTGAAAAATATAAAATTGTTTTGCAAAATTATGCAAATAAATTTAATTTATCAAAATTAATAAATGAAGATAAAATTTATAGTGAATATTTTTATAATTCCATTATTTCATATTCAAAGATAAATTTTAATGAAATCACAACTGTATTAGATATCGGTTCTGGTAGTGGTATTCCTGGAGTAATTATTAAATTAATTTATCCACACATTAAATTAACTATTATTGAAGCTACAACAAAGAAAGTAGAATTCTTAAAGATTTTAATGAGTGAATTAAATATTAAAGCAAACATTATTAATAAACGTGCTGAAAATATTAGTACTGATGAATATGAAACATTTGATTTGGTAACTTCTCGTGCAGTAGCAGCACTAAAAGTTTTACTTGAAATATCAGCTCCTTATTGTAAAACAAATAAATATATTGTTGAACCAAAATCAATAAAAGCATCTGATGAATTATTAGCTTCATCTAAAATAATTAAATTATTAAATTTAAAATTAATTGATGAAATAAAATTTACATCAGAAAATGAATATTTCCATGATGTCTTAATATTTAAAAAATTAGCGAAGACTAATCATAAATACCCACGAAGTTGAAAAGAAATTATTAAATAATGAAAAGCCTTTTAATATTTAATCATAATCATAATAATCAAGAAATAGGCACATATTTTGCATATAATGTTGCTAATAAACTTTCATTTAATAATAAAAGAGTTCTTCTTTTATCTACAGCTGTTTCATTTGAAAATAATCATTTTATTGAAAAATTTGAAAAAAATAAGTGTGAAATTGAAACAATATCTCCCATAAAGATTTATAATGTAACCAATAATTTAAGTATTCTTGTGATTATTGGTAATGTTTCTAATAAAATCAATATAAAAAATATTTTATTAATAAAAAAAATCTTATTTAAACAAATAAATATCATAAGTAATCAATTTGATTATTTAGTAGTTGATTTAAGAATGAAATGAAATGATCTTGATTCTTTATTTTTAAAACAAGTTAATAGTAACCAAATTATTAATTATTATCATTTTATTGAGAACAATAATGATAATTTTTTTAAAAAATTAATTCAATTTAAAAAAGATTTCGGAATTGATTTAACAAAATCCCCATTTTTTATTAGTAATTTTGATATTAAAAAAAAAGAATGCATGATTTTTCATAAAAATTTAAAACAAAGTATTAACAATATTCGATTAATTTTAACAAATGATAAATTTGATAATCTCATTGATTTTTCTAATGATAATCAATGGACTGATATGTCAATAAAATTATCTGAATTAGTTAAAAACATTGAATAATATGTTGAGTTACTAATATTAATATAATATTAGTAATAAAATGAATAACACTTCATTGTATCAAAAATATCGACCTACTAATTTTAGCCAAGTAATTGGTCAAGATTTTGTCATAAAAACTATTATTAATTCCATTAAAATGAACCGGATTGGTCATGCTTATATATTTAGTGGTCCAAAAGGAATTGGTAAAACAACAATTGCAAAAATTTTTTCTAAAGCTATAAATTGTTTACAATTTAAGAATGATATATGTGGCGTATGTGAAAATTGTAAGTTAATTCAACAAAATGAAGTAATTGATATTGTTGAAATTGATGCTGCAAGTAATAATTCAGTTGATAATGCAAGAAACATTATTGAAACTTCACATTTCTTACCAACAGTTTTAAAATATAAGGTTTATATTATTGATGAAGCTCATATGTTAACAACTAGTGCATGAAATGCACTACTTAAAACATTAGAAGACCCTTCTCCTAAAGTAATTTATATATTTGCCACAACTGAAGTACATAAAATTCCTTCTACAATTGTCTCAAGATGTCAGACATTTGAATTTTCACGATTAACAAACTTTCAACTTTTAGGTTTAGTTAATACAGTTGCAGAAAAAGAAAAAATTAAAATTGATAAAGAATCATTAGATATATTAATTTCACTTTCAGAAGGTTCTGCACGTGATGCATTATCTATTCTTGAACAGTGTTCATTGTATTCTAATAATGATATTACTAAAGAATGTATATATGATCTATTTGGATTGGTTGATATAAATGAAAAAATTAAACTATTAAAATTAATTATTGCTAACAAATCAATTGAAGTCATTAAAATAATTGATCAATTTGAAAATAAAGGAGTTGATTTTATTAAATTAACTACTGATTTAACTTATATTTTTGTTGATTTATTAATTTATAGTAACACAAAAGATCTTAACTTAGTTAAATCATTTGATGAAACTAACATTAATACTATTCAAATTGATAAGAATAAATTAGTTGAAATTATAAATTTGTGTCAGAATTATTATTCAACAATAAATCTAAGTAATAATGTTAAATTATCATTTGAAATTTTTATTTTTAATTTAGCTGATTTATTAAATAAATCACATAATGTTTCTTCTAAACATGTTGAACAAACAAAAGAATTAAAATCTGGAGTTAAAAAATCTACTGAAAATAATGTTAATAATTCTAAACAATGGATATTAGATAATTTCAACAAAATTTATACAACAAAAGAAATACAAATTAAAACAGGTAATAATATTAAAAGAAGTGAAAAAGTAGCTGATGTTGATATAGAAAAAATATGTATTCAAATTATTAATAATCGTTCATCAGAATATATCAAAAATGCAAGAAATTTATTTAATGAGTTAATTGAGGAGAATAAATTCAATGATAATTTTTCATATTTGATAAATGGTAAAAAAGTCATTGTTGCCTCACAGAATGGGATGATTATTTTATTTGATGATCAGATCGATGCAGAATTATTGAATAAACACATAACAAATACAGAAGTACAAAAAAAGATAATTAAAAAGATTAGTCAACCATATTATATTGTTGGTTGTGATAAACAATATATTCTTAATTTAAAAGAAAAAGTAAAAGAATATACAAACAATAATATTTATTCTGAAGAACCTGATTTATCATATTTAAGAAATAAATTAAAAGAATCAAATGAATTAGGAACATTTGCATTTGAAATATTTGGCAAAATTGATTAAAAAATAAAATAATGATGCTAAGTAGCTTGCAAAGACATCATTATTTTATTAACTCTTGTACAATTATTTTGTTACAACATAATTTTAATATCAACTAATAGATGATTTAAACAATTTCTTTAAAAATTAGCACAATAATTTTAAATTAATTGTTTGGCTCTCCAATAATAATCTTAACATGTCTCTTCACTCAACCTGAGATACTACAACACACCAATAAACTAATATTAGATTACCTCTAGTTAATTGCTACTAAATTTATTACATCGTAGCAATATTATTAAATTAAATTTTTGAATATTTTTTAATTTTTTTTAGTTAAATTATAAATTTAAAAAAATTCAATTTTTGATTAAATAAAGCAATTTCCTACTTTAAAAATTATGTTCCCATTTAATAAATTTTTGATTGATGTTTGTTTTTTTCCTTCAATTTGAATGGTTTTAATCAAAATAGCATCAATACCACATTTTGTTAAAATTCCATTTTTATCAATTGCTAGAATTTCACCAGGTTTTGCATTATCATTATTTTTAATTTCTAATGCTTCATATATCTTAATTATTTTGTTCAAGTATTTTGTTCGTGCAATTGGTTTGTCATAAAGTGCTCTAATTTTAGCTGCAACATCAATTGCATTTTTATTTCAATTAATAATTTCATCATTTGATTTAATAACATTAGTAAAAGTTATTAATTTTTCATCTTGCTTGATTGTTTTCATTTCACCAAAAAATTCATGAAAGTGTTTTTTAAGCATTTCACTAATTTTTATTTTTACTTTCTCTCGTAGTGAATAAGTTGTTTCAATTGGATCAATATTAATTTTTTCTTGAAAAAGGATATCACCAGCATCCATTTCTTCTACCATATACATTAATGTAACACCAGTTACTTTATCGTGATTAAAAATTGCATATTGAATTGGAGAAGCACCACGATATTTTGGTAATAATGATGGATGAATATTAATACATTTGTATTTAGGGTAGTTTAAAATAATGCTAGGAATAATCTTACCATATGAGCAAGTAATAATTAAATCTGGTTTAATTTCATTTAAAATTTCATTAGCTGCTTCACTTAATTTATGAGGCTGAAATAATTTAAAATTATTAGCTAATGCTATTTGTTTAATTTCTGAATAAATTATTTGTTTTTTTCTTCCAGATTCTTTATCAGGTTTGGTAACAACACCAACAATATTAGCATTAATTTCAATTAATGTATTGATAGCAATTGATGAAATATCATCTGTACCAAAAAAAAGTATCCGTTTAGCTTCAACTATTTGTTTATTATTTTTCATTCTTTTCTTTCTTTTTCAATCGTTTTTTAAGTTTTTCATTTCGTTGGTTATTTTTAGCTTCTATTTTTTGCATACGCTCAAGTTCAGCATTTTTAATAGGAGCAATTCAATACATTTCTTTATCATAATTTAATTTCCCATTGATAAAAATTTGTCTGTCTTGAGTTTTTTTATCAATTTTTTTAACAACAACTTCACATTCTATTGCTTGTGGAGGATAAATTTCATTTGTTTTGGTATTTTTTGTTGTAAAACAAACAACATAAAGATCTCTTATTGGTGGTCTTACAAATTTAGTATTAGATGTATTCTGGTTAATTTGTTTACGGGCAATTTTGTACTGATATTCTCTAATTTTGTTTACATATGATAATTTTCGTTTTTCACATGGAGCAAGATTAGGGTCAATGTAATCTAATGCAGGGCGTTTAGCAACATATGAATCAATAATTTCATTACCATATTGGTTTGAATCTTTTAAGTATTTTTTAACTGATTTCCATACTTCATCTTTGTTTTTTCGTGATGAAATAATTGCTTTTTTATCTTTAATACGTTTCTTTTTAATGTAAATTGGTAAACCAACCAATATTACTAGTGCAATGATTATTATTAAGATAATCATTCCATTATTATTAGTTCCCATTTTAATGCTCTCCGAAGTTTATTTAAAGTGTTCTAATTAATTTAACATAATTCATTATAGATTTCATTAGTTGATTTAAACATTAATACTACATAAATAAATTTCACTAATTTTGTTAGTTTATTTATGATTTCTTTGTCAAATATTCTAATAAATTTAAATTTTGGATGAATTTATTAATTAATTTATTAATATTCAATATTCAATTCATCCTTATTGAAACTTAATAGTTTATCAATTTAACACCATATTAAATAATTTTGTGGTTAATTTGAAATTACTAATTGTTAATATAATTTATGTTTATGGTATTATATTTGTATATAATTTAATTAAATATGGCAAATATTAAATCTAATATTAAATCAGTACGAAAAACAATTAAGAGAAAAAAAAGAAATTCTGCTGTTAAATCTACATATAAAACACTTGTAAAAAAATCTAAAATTAATCAAGATAAAAATTCATTAAATGCTGTTTATAAAAAAATTGATTCTGCTTGTGCAAAAGGCATAATTACTAAAAATAAAGCAAATCGAATAAAATCAAGAACAGCAAAATATCTTAATAAGAATAAAAAATAACTTCTAATGAAATGAAAAAATTGAAAAATTTTTATTTTATTATTTGGGACTATTAATGTTCCATTATTTTCATTTGTAAATACTGGTTGTAATGGAAATAATAATTCATTTATAGATATTCAGTATGGTGACACAATTACTATTAATAAATCAAATTATAAACGAGTAATAAATAGTGTGGAAAAATATATTGATCAATATAAACCAGCCATTAGTATAACACAAACTAAATTTGTTGAAATTAAAAATGAATTACTAAAAAACAATATCAGTTCATATGTTTTTTATTGGGAAACAATTTATTATTATGCAAATAAATGCAATAAAAAAAATAATGAATTTCAAATAAGTGGTTGAGAAGCTAATAAAGATGAAAGATTACTTACAAATATAAGTTTTTCGTACAATGATGAAAGAACAGCAATTTCTAATGTGCAAATTGATTTAGAAATTAAAGAAAATAGAATTTATTTTAATATTGATAATTTCGGTTTCGCTATAAAAACATTTGAAACTATTACAATAGTAGAATAAATATATAATTTATTGAAATATAGATTTGGAGGAAATATACTTTGGTAAAAATTAGATTAACACGATTAGGTAGACATAAGAAACCTTTTTATCGTATTGTTGCAATTGATTCAAGAACCAAAATTAATGGGAGTTATTTAGCACAAATTGGAACATATGAACCTTTTTCAGGTAAAGTTAATATTAATACAGAATTAACCTTAAAATTTTTAAACAATGGTGCTATACCATCTGATACTGTTTTAAATATGTTAAAAAAGAAAGGGATTTATCAGCAATTTTTACAAAATAAGAAAACAAAAAATAAATCCAAGAAAAAAAGATCAGATAAGAAAAATGTAAATAATAAAACAAAGAAAGTTTCTTCAAAAAAAACTATAGAAAATAATGTTAAACAAACTAACAATACAGTAGAAGCTAAAAAATAAATACTTTGAAATTTACAGTTTTAACATTATTTCCTAATTTATTTAAAAATTTTATTAATGAATCAATTATTAAAAGAGCAATTACTTCTAAAAAAGTAATTGTCGAGGTTGTAAATTTTCGTGATTTTAGTTTAAATCCTAAAAAGAAAGTTGATGATTACCAATATGGTGGCGGAGGGGGAATGGTAATTAAATTACAACCCATCATTAGTGCCATTAAAAAATATAAAAAGAAAAATTCAAAAGTTATTCTTTTAAGTCCACAAGGAAAAACTTTCAATAATGTAATTGCTAATAGATTAATAAAAAATAAACATATTATTTTAATTTGTGGGCATTATGAGGGATTTGACGAAAGAATTATTAATTATGTTGACGAAATAATATCTATTGGTGATTATATACTTACTGGTGGAGAAATTCCTGCAATGGCAATTATGGATACATGTATTAGATTGATTAATAATGTAATAAATCCTAAGTCATTAGAAATAGAAACATTTGACAATAATCTTTTAGATTATCCAGTTTATACAAAACCAATTAAGTATGATAATTACACTGTACCAAAAGTATTATTAAGTGGTAATCATAAATTAATTAATGATTGACGTAAAAAACAACAAATAATGAAGACTAAAAAATATCGTATTGATTTATATAATAAATATACAAGTTCGAAAAAGGACAGATAAATTTAATTATGGCAAAGAAAAATTTTGATAAAAAACTTTTGAATTCTATTCAAAAAGCTCAACTACGTGAAGATTTACCAGAAATTCATACTGGTGATACTGTTTCAGTACATGTAAAAATTGTTGAAGGTTCTAAAACAAGAGTACAAAGATTTGATGGAATTGTATTAAGAATTAGAGGGACAGGTTTAGGAAAAACATTTATTATTCGTAAAGAAAGTTATGGAATTGGTGTTGAAGAAACATTCCAATATAATTCTCCATTAATTATTAAAATTGATGTATTAAAACATGCAAAAGTAAGAAGAGCTTATATCTCTTTCATGCGTAAACGTTCAGGTAAATTTGCACGACTTAAAACTAAAGTAGTTAAAAAAGAGCAAAAGAAGAAATAATTAATTATTAATTTCAATCTTCTTTACTATCATCGCTAAATTCTTCATTACTATCATCAATAAATGATGATGTTTTTAAACCATTTGAATTAGTTTCATTTGTTTCAGTGCCTAGTTTATTTAAAGAATCATCAAATTCTTCATCATTACTATTTAAATTATTATTGATATTTATATTATCATAATCAAAATGAGAACTATTAATGTCATTAATAGTTTTATCTGAAGATACTAGTACATCAATTTTGATCTTATCATTGCTATCATGATAATCTACTCCAATGCATGATCAAATTTTATTATTATGTGATAGTTTAACAAAAGCATTTCTAATATCACTTATAATGCTTTTAGGTGTAGAATGACAAATATTAGCATTAATTAATAAGCTATTTGATTGTTCAATAGGAATATTACAATAACTTCTTTTAATTGAATTATTAATTATTTTGTATATTTCATCAGATGAATAATTTTTATTATCTATTTCGAATGAACAAACCATAAATGTTCGACTTGTGATAAAGAAGTTTTTAATATCAGCAAAATCAATATTGATTTTTGTTGGATTATTAATAATGTCAATAATAGTGGCGATAATATTCCCTATTTCTTCATTACATTTTTCAAAGGCCTCTAATAGTGACATTTGACAATCATCATTAGCATTTAAACATTTTTCATTGTTGATTGTACAACACGAGTCACAATTATCAGCAATTTTTTTATAACTAATTTGAGCATTTTCAAATACTGTTTGTCCTTCAGCATCAATACTTGGTAAATTTAAAATAGCAGCAACAGGTATATTTAATTCCTTAATTAATTTTGAAATAATTGGTGTTGAACCACTACCAGTTCCTTTTCCTAGTCCTGCAATTAAAAAAACCATATCACTATTGTGAATAATTTGTTTAATTTTTTCAATATCAGTTAATGTAGCATCTTCTCCTATTTGTGGATTACTTCCACTTCCTGCACCACGATATTTTTCTTTACCTAATAAAAATAAATTACACCTGTTTTGTAATCTTCTTAATGATTTAATATCGGTATTTAATGCTCATAAATTAACATTATTAGGAATTTTAATAGTCCTGGTAATGTAATCAATAGCATTACATCCTGCACCGCCAATACCAATTACTTTAACATTAAAAACACCAATATTTTCATTGCTATCTAAGTTTGATGAAAAAATATTGTCTTTATTTTCAATTTCTTTATTTGTTTCATTAATTTCGCTATTTATAATATTATCAACTACACTGCTCATATTCTTTCCCTCTAATTTGATTTAGTATTACTAATTTTTGCCAATATTCCTGTTGCATATACACCAGCTTTATTAAGCAAACTATTTAAAACTTGTTTATTACTTAAACTTTCTGATATGTATGGATCAATGCTAATTAAATTTATGTTTTTTGATAAGCTATATTCATAATTATTTTTTTCCAAAAGAATAAGTGCACTATTTAAATATTCATTCAAACAATTAATTGTTTTTGAAATTATTTTAATTGATTGGCCACAAAGATTTAATGGATTTATTTTATTAGTATGTTTAAATAATTCCACAATTGGATTGTCACAATTAAAAATTATTTCATCATAATTTTTATCTATTAATTCACTAGCTATTTTTTCTACACAATTATTAACTTTATTTTTTATTATCAACTTGAAATCATTGACACTTAATATTTTAGTAGAAAGATATTCATTATTATGATAATTTCCAATAATTACATGATTATCCAGCATTAATATTTTTGAAATATTATTAATTATTCTTGAGCATTGTCTACTATTAGTTTGAATTTTAGATTGTAATCATTTTTTAAATTTATTTATCCCATATGGTATTGATTTAAAACCAATAATTTCATTTGTTTTATTGTATGTAATTAAATTAATGTTATTCTCACCAACATCAATTAAAAGTTTCTTATTCTTTTTCTGATCTAAAATAAAGTTATAAATTAATGCATTATTATTGAATGAAATTTCGCCAATCATCAATTCATTAAATAAGTTATGGAATTGATTAGCTATTTTTAAATCAATGCAATAGCATTTACATTCAATATTATTGTTTGATATTGAATTTAATAAATCTGTTTTTTTATTATCATTTATCTTATCAATGTCTGTAATACTTTTATAGATTGGAGATTTAGCTTTTTTTGATAGTATTTCATCAACATAATCATAAATTTCTTCAATGCTGTGAAAACTTTTATTATTAAGTGAAATTTTTTCTATAGTTATAGGTAGATTTGGAACATTTAATAAATAACGATTAATTTTAGTTTCAAAACACTTATCAATTTTTATTAATTCTTTTTCTAATTTGGTTTTTACTTCCTGGTAATTAAATTCAAAATTTTCATCCATTCCATCATATTTAATTGAGTTAAAATATAAACAATTTTGTTTACCATTGGAGATTTCTACAATTAAAATTTTTATTGTATCTGCGAAAAAATTAATTACACCATAAACATTGTTCAATCTATACATAATTAACCTTTCTAATAGCACGAAGCTTTGCGGAATGTGCACGGTGATTATTCTTTATTTCATCTTCAGTTGGAATAATAGGGTGTTTGTTTATCAATTCATAATTAATAGGAATATTTTGTATTGGTATTTCTTTAGGAATTTGTGGAGATGTTAATTTATTAAAACTTTGTTTAATAATTCTGTCTTCCAAAGAGTGATAAGAAATAATTACTAAAATACCATCTTTATTTAATAAATTTGTTGATTTATTAATAAAAGTAGTTAAATTATTTAATTCATCATTTACTGCTATTCTAATAGCTTGAAAATATATTTTTGCTGGATGCTTTGCTTTATAAATAAATTTTTTAGAAATACTATTTTTAATAATGTTTACTAATTCTTCTGTGGTATCTATAGTTTTGTTTTTACGATATTTACATATATTAAAAGCAACTTGTTTACTATTTTTTGCTTCTCCATATTTCTTAAATATGTTAATTAGTTTTTGCAAAGGATATTTATTAACTATAGTTCATGCACTAACTTTATTATCAGTGTCCATTCGCATATCTAATTGATTAGAATCTTTGTAGCTAAACCCTCGATCTGAATTATCAAACATAGGACTAGATACACCTAAATCAGCTAAAATTCCATCTACATTTGTAACATTAAGTTTTTTTAGAATTTTGTCAATATGAATAAAATTATCTTTGATAATTGAAACGTTTTTAATGGTTCCAAACCTTGTTTCTAATTGATTAATAGCAAATTGGTCTTGATCAATACATATTAATTTACCTTTATCAAGAAAATCTAATATTTTTTGTGAATGTCCACCCATACCTGCAGTAGCATCAACATAAACACCATTAGGATTTATGTTGAGAATATTAATAGATTCTTTTAAAAGAACTGGAATATGGATGTTACTTTGCATATTTTTGGTCAATCTTTTCTGCTATATCTTCATATGTTTTATCAGTTTCTGCTTTGAATTTTTGATATGAGTTTAAATCTCAAATTTCAAGTTTGTCGCCAATACCAATAATGACAATTTGTTGATTAATATTTGATTCTTTGAGTAAAGAAGCAGGCAAAAGAATTCGGTTAGAACTATCTATATTCAAATCAGCAGCATTAGCTAATAATTGTCTTACTAAAATTCGACTTTCTCTATTATTATGAGAAAGTTGCATTAATTGATTAGAATATTTTTCAAAATCAGTTAAATTACGTAATTCTAAACATCCATCAAACCCTTTGCTAATAACTATAGTTTTTTCCAATTTACTTATAATCTTAGCTGGAAGAGTGACTCTATTTTTTTTGTCCACTGTATGAAAAAATGTACCAAGAAACATTTTCCACTTTACTCCACTTTAATACACTTATCATATAATATTTTTTATTTTTTTTAAAAAAATAGCTATTTTTGGGAATAAAGTGGTTTTACCTATTGGTATGTAAATGTAAAAATTTATCTATCTTTTATCATGCAAATTTAATAATTAGGAAATATAAATTTTTTTATTAATTAAATAACCAATTCAAGATTAATAAATTATTTTGCATGTCTATTATGTAAGTGTAATTGCAATAAGTTACATATATATAATTTAGAATAGTGTATTATGTCAAACTTTTTAACTAGACAACGTGGGACTGAAGATATTTACTATGAATATAGTGATGAAATTAATGCAATTGTAAAACATTGTTATAAAATTGCTCGCAAATATTCATATACAAATATAGAAACTCCTATTTTTGAATCTAAATCATTGTTTGTTAGATCAGTAGGGGAAACTACTGATGTAGTTCATAAAGAACTTTATGAATTTAAAGATAAAAGTGATAGAGAAATAGCTTTAAGACCTGAAGGAACTGCTTCAGTAATTAGAGCTATCATTGAAAATAAACTTTTACAAAAATATCAAAATCCATTGAAGTTATGTTATTATGGTCCAATGTTTAGGTATGAAAGACCACAAAGTGGAAGACTAAGACAATTTCATCAATTTGGAATTGAATGTATTAATTCAAAAACATACAATGATGATCTTGAAGTATTAATTTTTGCATATGATATTATTAATGAATTAGGAATAAAAGATGTTTATATTTCTATTAATAATATTGGGAATATTACTACAAGAACAAAGTGAGTTAAAGCATTATCTAAATATTTTGAAAAATACCACGATCAATTAACTGAAGATTCTATTAATAGAATTAATACCAATCCACTTCGTATTTTGGATGATAAAATTGATGTTCAAAAAGATTTTGTTAAAAATGCACCAAGTATTGATAAATTCCTTTCAAATGAAGAAATTGATTATTTTGACAAAATAATTTCTGGATTAAAAAAACAAAATGTTCATTTTAAAATTGATAAAACTTTAGTTAGAGGTTTGGATTATTACACCAATTTTGTATTTGAAATTAAAAGTAATTCTCCTAAATTAGCTGCTCAATCAACTTTAATTGGTGGCGGAAGGTATAACAATTTAGTAGAAATGCTTGGTGGGCCTAAAGACACATATTGTGTGGGATTTGCTGGTGGAATTGAAAGAATTGCTATTGCTCTTAGATTAGAAGGAATTAAATTAGGTGATAAGAAATATACAAAAGTTCTTGTTGCTAGTTTAAATGAAGTATGTGATTCATATTGTTTTGATATTATGAAATTATTAAGAAAGTGTAAAATAGAAGTGCATTCTAATTTTAATACATATAAAATTAAAAACCATTTACATTATGCTAATAAAAACAATATTGATTTTATTGCTATTATAGGGGAGGATGAATTAAAACAGAAAACTGTTATGTTAAAAAACTTACACACATTTAAACAAGAAAGTGTTAAATTAAATTTATTAGTTAAGGAGATTAAAAAATAATTATGTCTACATTACTATGTTCAAAAATTGATAAAAAATATCTTGATAAAATCATTGAAGTTAATGGATGAATAAAAAATATAAGAAAATTAGGTTCTTTACTATTTATTGAATTAACTGATTATACTGATGAAATTCAAGTTGTGGTTAATGAAACTAATCCAGAATTCAATAAAGCATATTCATTAACAAAACAAACAACAGTAAAAATTAAAGGAAAATTAGTTTCAAGAAAATCACCAAATAATAGTATTAAAAATGGAGATTTAGAAATTGAATTAGACACATTAACAATTTATTCTCCTGCAAAAACATTACCAATTGGTATTGGTGAAAATGAAAATATTAGTGAGAATATTAGGTTAAAATACCGATATTTAGATTTAAGAAGAAAATCTTTACAAAATAATTTGCGAACTAGAAGTAAAATAGTTAATTCATTTAGAGAATTTTTAACAAAGAATAATTTTACTGAAATTGAAACCCCTTATTTTTCTAAATCTACTCCTGAAGGTGCACGTGATTTTCTTGTACCTACAAGAAATAGACCAAACTGTTTCTATGCTTTACCTCAATCTCCACAAATTTATAAACAATTATTAATGATTGCTGGAATGCAAAAATATTTCCAGGTAGCACGATGTTTTAGAGATGAAGATTTAAGAGCTGATCGTCAACCTGAATTTACTCAATTAGATATTGAAGCTTCATTTATTAATGAAAAAGATATCCAAAAATACATTGAAAAAATGTTTAAATATACTTTTAAAAAAGTTTTAAATATTGATTTAAAAATTCCTTTCGAAAGAATTGATTATTCAATTGCAATGAATAAATATGGTAGTGATAAACCAGATTTACGATATGATTTATGTTTAAATGAAGCAAATGATGATTTTAAACAAACTAATTGCCAAATCCTTCAAAATGCTTTAAAAGCAAATCAGACAATTAAATATTTGATCATTGATCATTTCTTTAATAATGAACAAGCAGAATCATTAAGAAAATATGCTAAAGATAATGGAGCAATTAATTTGATGATAATTGAATATAAAAATAATACTATTGAGGGTAAATTTAAAAATGTATTAGAACAATCAATAGTTAATAAAATCTTTAGTAAACATAAATTAAATAATGGAACAATTTTGTTAATTGCCGGTAAATTAGATATTGTTAATCAATCATTAGGTGCAGTAAGAACAGTAGCTGCTAGATATGCACAAATCATTAATGAAAAATTATTTAAATTTGCCTGAGTAGTCAATTGGAATCTATATGAATTTAGTGAACAAGAAAATAGATTTGTTGCTGCTCACCATCCATTTACTAGTCCAACACCAAAATTTATTAACAATTTTGAAAAGAAAATGGAAGTTGCTAAAGCAAGAAGTTATGATATTGTACTAAATGGATATGAAGTTGGTGGTGGTAGCATTAGAATAAATGATCCATCAGTACAAAGAAGAATGTTTAAATCATTAGGATTAAGCGATGAGGAAATTGAAAGCAAATTTGGTTTTATTATTAATGCACTTTCATATGGTACTCCTCCTCACGGTGGGATTGCTATTGGATTAGATCGATTAATTATGTTAATCACTAACAGTAATACTATTAGAGATGTTATTGCTTTTCCTAAAGATAGTTCTAATGTTGATCAAATGATGGTTACACCACATGCAATTGATAAAAAATCACTTGATGAACTTTATTTAGAAATTAAAGAAATATAGTAACTTATAAATTAATTGAATTAAATGAATATTTAATACTTGATTTTATTTTTCTAAAAGTCTACCATAGTCATTTCATTGACCATACATTTTGTTATTTAAAGTTTGTTTAATGAAATTAGCTAAAGATTTTTTATATAATTTTTTATCAATTTTTTTATATCGATAAATTGAATCGATACGGATAGTTTGATATAGTTTAGGAAAATTATAAAAATTATGAGCTAATTGTGCATTTTTATCTAAAATATTTTTCAAACATCTAGGAATAGTGAATTCTTTATTCAAGTCAGGTAAAACTTCCATTCCATATCTAGTCATTTTTTTTAATTTTATTAGTCTTCGACATCTTTCTTTATTTAATTCAGTTCAATGTGTAGTTTTTCTACGAGGAGTAAATCTTACTATGTGACCATATTTTGGATGAGATTTATTGATTGAATCAATTCAACCAAAACATAGAGCTTCTTCAATAGCATCAAGATAAGATAAATTGATATTATTAGGTTTACCAGCTTTTATAGGAATTCACAAATCATTATTTGTTTTATGATTATTAATAAATCAAGTTCTCAATTGTTTTTTATTTTTAAGATTTACTACTTTGATTTCATTAAAATTCATAGTTTATGGCGCACTCTAAAGGATTTAAACCTTCAACCTTTTGATCCGAAGTCAAATGCTCTATTCAATTGAGCTAAGAGTGCAAAATGTAATATTATTATAGTTGTTGATTAATAATCTAAATTATTATTTTGATTTGTTATGATGAAATTTTATATTTTTATTTCATATAAAAAACCACGAAGATTTTTTTAAATTTATCATTGCATAAATCTGATATTTTTGTTAATTTTAATTCAGTAAACAAAATAAAATTTCTCATACAAACATATTTATTCAAAAAAGACTAAATATTAATACAAATATTTTCAATATGTTAGTACTAATCAATTCATAAAATTTGTTTAAATTTTATATACTTTAATTTAGAGAGAAATAAAAAAATGAAAACAAAACAAACTAAATATAGAATAGAACATGATTCATTAGGGCAAATGCAAGTTCCTAGTGATAAATATTGGGGTGCACAAACCCAAAGATCAATTAAAAATTTTGCTATAAGCAAACAAAAAGTAAGTCTTGATCTTATTCATGCATTTGGTGCAATAAAATATGCTGCAGCCACAGCAAATGAAAAATGCGGTAAATTAGATAAAAATAGAGCTAAATTTATTAAAGAAGCATGTTTAGAAGTGATGTCTGGTAAATTAGATGATAATTTTCCAACTAATGCATACCAAGCAGGTGCTGGAACACAAACAAACATGAATGTTAATGAGGTAATTGCACGCCGTGCAAGTCATTTAGCAAAGAAAAAAGGATATATTCATGAAAATGATCATGTTAATATGTCACAATCAACTAATGATTCTTATCCAACATCAGCAAATCTTTGTATTATTTACATGGTAGAAAATAAATTATTACCTGCAATTGATAATTTAATTACTACATATAAAAAATTAGAAGCTCAACATAAAAATGTAGTTAAATTGGGTAGAACTCACATACAAGATGCAGTACCAATTACATTTGGACAAGAGGTTTCAGGATGAAGATTTGCATTGGAAAATGCAAAAAATATGATTATTACTGCTTTAAATTATGCATATGTATCTACTATGGGTGCAACTGCAGTTGGAACAGGTTCTACATGTCCATTAAAAAAAGGCTATGCAAAATATTGTTGTGATGCACTTAATAATCTTTTGAAAAATAATAAATATTACCAAGTTAAGAAATCATTTAAAGTTTGTCAAAATTTATTTTATTCTACTTGATCAAAAGATGCATATGTATTTATTTCTGGTGCAATTAAAGCATTGGCAATGAATTTATACAAAATTTCTATGGATGTAAGATTTTTAGCATCAGGTCCAAGATCGGGTTTTGGTGAAATAAATATTCCTCAAAATGAACCAGGTAGTTCTATTATGCCAGGAAAAGTTAATCCAACACAATGTGAAGGTATGTCAATGATGTGTGTTGATGTAGTTGGAAAAGATTTAGTAGTTTCATGATTAGCAGGCGGAGCTAATTTTGAATTAAATACATTTGGTACTATTCAAATGGCCAATTTTATTGATATGATTGATTTATTTACAAATTACATTAATTCATTTAATAAAAATTGTTGTGCTGGTATTACAATTAATGCTAATAAAATGAAATATTATGTTGATCAATCATTAATGCTAGTTACTGCATTAAAAGATGTAATTGGTTATCATAAATCAGCAGAAATTGCATTATATGCACAAAAAAATAATTTAACTTTAAAAGAAGCAGCAATCAAATTAGGTTATATTAGTAAATCTGATTATGATAAATATGTAAATCCTTTAAAAATGTGTTTTAATTAAAAATGAAAAAAATAAAAACTACAAATAAAACAGCAGGAAGTATTGGATTAGTTAGTGCTATTTGTTTAATTATTTCTTCAGTAGTTGGTGTCGGAGTTTTTTTTAAAAACGGTTCTGTTTTTAATAATAATAACAATAATCAAACAGGAATAATTTTAAGTTGATGTATTGCAACAGTTATTGCATTATTTACTGCTTTTAGTTTTGCAGAAATTGTTACTGTTAAAGGTTTAGAAAATCCTAATGCTGGATTATCAGGATGAGCACAAAAACTTGTTGGTTATAATTTTGGTCGTCATGCTAGTATCACTCAATCAACATTTTATTATGCAGCTAAATTAGTTGCTATGAGTACTTATTCTGCAATATGTTTGTTCATTGTTTATTTTGCTGCAACAAAAATTGGAAATGAAGATACTATTCAATTTGATGCAAAACTATTAGGTATTGATAGTAAATATACAACTTTAATAGTAATGTCAATTGCTTTTTGTTTAATATTCTTTTTTTTATTAACTAATTTTTTCTCAAAGAAATTTGGTCAAATTGTTTCTAAAGGAGCAACATTTGTTAAATTTGTTCCAATTTTAATGATCTCACTTATTGGAATTATTATTGGTTGTATGATTAATAAAAATTTAACATATAGTTTTACTAATGTTTTAACTCAAGTAAATGTTCAAGCAGATGATAATGATTTTATTAATGGAATATTTCGTTCAATTCCTGCTATTCTATTTTCATTTGATTCATTTTTAATTATTGGAAATGTTTCAAAAAATGTTAAAAATGCTGAGAGAAATGTACCACTTTCAATAATTATTTCAATGATTATTGCTGCAATCTTCCAAATAATGATTACTATAGGTTGTATTACTATTAGAGAAGCTAATCCATTTCAACTTATTAAAATTGGTATTTTAGATCATTGTAAATCAAAAGTTGGTTATATCATTTGTGCTACTATTTTATCAGTTTCATTAATTATTGCTACTTTTGGTGTTTTAAATTCATATTCGCTTGCTGGAACAAAAGCCACACAAGCATTAATTGATGATGAAATTATTGTTGGTTATAAGTGGGCAAAAAGAATATCAAATAAACATGAGAATTTAGGAGCATTATTCATTTATAGTTTCTTTATCATTCTTATTTTTATGGCAATAGCTATTCCTTCATCAATTGTTAATACAAGTCATATTTATGATGGTTTTAGTACACTTGCTGTTTTATTTTATTTTGGAATTTATGGGACAACTATTTTAGGTGGATTAATTAACCGTATTACTAAAAAGAACCAAGTACAAAAAGTATGATATTTTATTCCTTTTGGTATTATTGCTGTTATTGGTTGCTATTTCACATTTGTTTATTCATGTATTTATCAATTTTTGTGACAAGTTATTGAAAATCCATTTGGTAATAATGCTAATTCATTTGGTTTTTCATTAGTTGTTGGAACAAATTTAAATAATTGACAAGCGGCAACAATCTTTTGGTCTGTAGCCTTATTTTTTATAGGTTTTCCATTTATAAATGATTTGATCATCAAAATAAGTGATAGAAATTATACTCATGCTTTAATTTGACAACATAAAAAAGAATTAAAATCATATAACAATAAAATGAAAGGTAAATAAATTATGACAGAAATTGCAAAAAAATCTTTAACATTACATGCTAAACTACATGGAAAAATTGAAACTAAAGTTAAATATCATATTAATAATAGAGATGATTTATCATTAGTTTATACTCCTGGTGTAGCTCAACCATGTTTAGAAATAAACAAAGATTATAAAAAATCATGAGATTTAACTGCTCGTGGTAATACAGTAGCAGTTATTACTAATGGAACTGCTGTATTAGGTTTAGGTGATATTGGACCAGAAGCTGGTATGCCTGTAATGGAAGGTAAATGTGCTTTATTTAAAACTTTTGGTGATGTTAACGCTATACCAATTTGTATCAGAAGTAAAGATCCTCAAGAAATTATTAAAACAATTTATTTAATTTCTGGTTCATTTGGAGGAATTAACTTAGAAGATATTAGTGCTCCAAATTGTATTGAAATTGAAAATGAATTAAAAAAGATTTGTGATATTCCTGTTTTTCATGATGATCAACATGGAACAGCAATAGTTGTAGCAGCAGCAATCATCAATGCTTTAAAAGTTGTTAAAAAACAATGAAAAAATTGTACATGTGTTATTAATGGTGCAGGTTCTGCTGGAATGGCTATAGGAAACCTATTACTAGATATGGGAATGGGTAATGTTATTTTTGTTGATAGGAAAGGTATTGTTGATCCAAACAAACCTAATATTTTTAATAAATATCAAATAAAAGCTGCAATTAAAGGAAAAAATAAAAAACATCGTAAAGGTGGATTAAAAGAAGCATTAGTAGATGCTGATATTTTTGTTGGTGTTTCTGCACCAAATTGTTTAAATCCAGAATGAATTAAAACAATGAATAGCAAACCAATTATTATGGCTATGGCTAATCCTATTCCTGAAATTATGCCTGATGTTGCTAAAAAAGCTGGAGCATATATTGTTGGTACTGGGAGAAGTGATTTTCCTAACCAAATAAACAATATTCTTGCTTTTCCTGGTATTTTTAAAGGTGCACTTGCATGTAAAGCTAAACAAATTACTGAAAAAATGAAACATGCTGCAGCTAAAGCTATAGCTAATTTAATTAAAAAACCTACAGTTAATAATATTTTGCCATTAGCATTAGATAAAAGAGTTCCTAATGTTGTTGCTAAAGCAGTAGCAACATGTTGAAAAAATGAAGTAAAAAAAATAAATTAATTATTTACCATTTTTTTAGGATCAACAATTTGATCAAATTCTTTTGCAGTTAAATATTTTAATTCAATTGCTGCTTCTTTTAAAGTAATAGATTTTTTTTGTGCAAGTTTAGCAATATTAGCAGCTTTTTCATAACCAATTTTTAAATTTAATGCAGTAACAAGCATTAAATTTCTATTTAAGTTATATGTAATTCTTTGATAATTTGGTTTAATCCCAATTACGCATTTTTTAGTAAATGAATCCATACCATCACTTAATAAATCTAATGATTGATTAAGATCATATACCATCAAAGGCATAAAAACATTTAATTGATAGTTTCCCATTGCATTACCTAAAGAAACTGCAGTACTATTTCCAATAACTTGACAACATAACATAGTTAATGCTTCACATTGTGTTGGATTAACTTTTCCTGGCATAATAGAACTACCTGGTTCATTGCTTGGAATAATAATTTCTCCAATGCCACAATTTGGACCAGAAGCTAAAAATCGGATATCATTAGCAATTTTAATTAAATTTTCTGCTAAAACTTTTAATGTTGATTGAAAAAAACTTACCGCATCTTTTGAACTTAATCCATGGAATTTATTATCTTCTGATATAAATTTTATTCCAATTAATTTTGATAATTCACTGCAAACATTTTTACCAAAATTTTTAGGTGTATTTATTCCAGTACCTACAGCTGTACCGCCAATACATAATCGGTAAACATATTTTAAAGCATCGTTAATCATTTCTTTTGCTGTTTCCAACATTGCTAC
The DNA here is from genome assembly GCA_002372615.1 of Mycoplasmataceae bacterium UBA3729. Taxonomy (GTDB): domain Bacteria; phylum Bacillota_I; class Bacilli_A; order Mycoplasmatales; family Mycoplasmoidaceae; genus Malacoplasma_A. The sequence goes on from DFHG01000008.1 coordinate 26,848, forward strand.
TCATGCAGAAATTTCTTGACCTAAAGTAATTGGTGTAGCATCTTGTAAATGAGTTCTACCAACTTTAACAATATTCCAATACTTTTTTGATAATTTTTTTAATTCAACAATTAATACATTAAGTTTTGGTAAAAGTTTATTTTGTGTTTTAATAGCAATTAATAAATGAATTGATGTTGGAAAAACATCATTTGATGATTGTGACATATTAACATCATCATTTGGATGAATAAATTTAGGCTTTTTTAATAATTCATTAGCTTTATTTGCAATTACTTCATTAACATTCATGTTAGTTTGTGTTCCAGAACCTGTTTGCCAAATACTTAAAGGGAAATTATCATTTAATTTTTCATTATGAATTAAATCACATACATTGATAATAGCTTTAGCTTTAACATTATTTAATTTTCCTACTTTAGCATTAACAATTGCACATGCTTTTTTTACATATGTAATTGCTTTGATAATATTTAAAGGCATTTTCTCACATGAAATTGTAAAATTTTCTTTACTTCGTTGTGTTTGTGCTCCTCAATATTTATTATCAGGAACTTGTACTTCCCCTAGGGAATCATGTTCAATTCGATATTTTACTTGTTTTTTACTCATATTTAGATATGAGTATACATAATTAATTCGGCAGCAAAATATTTTAATAAATTAGATTAAATCTATAGCTAAATATATTTTGTCGGATAAAATTTAAGATAAGATATAATATATATATATATATATACAATAATTTTGAAGAGAATAACCATGACCAAAAAAATTAAATTATTTCTTTTAACATCAAGTGCTTTAATTGTTAATACAGCAATAGCAAGTGCATTAACTTCATGTTCTTTTAAAAATGCTATTAATGACATTGGTGGATGTGATAAAAAATATGGTATTAGTATGGCAACATACAACCGTATGGAAAGTGACTTTAAAGATTTGTATGAAACTCAACAAAATATTGATAAAAATAAAGGTTTAATAACTGAACAAGAATATCAAGCAAATTTATTAGATTTTAAATCTAAGTTAAATACTTTCCATGCTACTTTATTTAGCAAAGATAATAAAACTTTAAGTTACACAATTAGAACAAATGCTTTGAAAGATTTTGCTAATGAAAGTTATGGCATTAAACTATCAAGAGTAAGTAATATTAATCTAAATGATGAATTAGCTGATATTAAAGCATCAATGTTAAGTTCATTATTTGTATATATTGATTCATATAAGGTTGATGATAATCAAGCTATTGAAATAATAGAAAAAGCTAATAGTCAATTTGATGAACTTAAAAAAGAAGCTATTGAAGAATTCGGCTATGATGATATTGTTTCTATAATCCAATATGTTCAAAGCAATATGTGTAAATGCTTCACTAATATTACTGAAGAAATGGATGCTATCATTACTCAAAAACAATTAAAAGAATTTTTAAATGAATATGAAATTAATGTAAAAGATAATCTTAATGAACAGTACTATTGAGATAAAATTCATGGAAAATATGGTGTAGGTAACAAAGAAATAGAATTAGATGATTTTAATAACATTTTTACTATTTCACCAAAATCTAGTCCATTAAAAAGTAGTGGTACATTACTACAAAGTAGATTTGATAATGATTTAATTCCAGGATATACATTAAAACCTATTCTACATCAAATGAATGGTGATCCATATAAAAATGAATATTCAATTGATGTTGATTACATTTTAGTAAATAATCGTTACATCGGTAAAGAAAGTGAAGATAAATTAACTGCACACTCTTCTCCAATAATAGATGAATCTAAATATGAAGATGAAAATGCTTCTATTTTTGATTTAAATACTAGCAAAGAAGAAAGAGAATATACTAATTATAAATTACCAATCACTAAAAAATATGAAGAAAAACAAATAAATCAAACCTATTTCAATGGTAAAGATTTTAAAATTTCTTGGTCTACAAGTGATGAATATGGATTTGATGATTTTTGGACTAATACAAGTGAAAGTAGTGAATCTCAGGGTAAACTAGATGTACCTGGTTTGGCATTAAGTGGAATGATGATCAATGGCATTCTCTTCTTAGATATTCTTGATCAGGCTGGGAAAATCTCTTTAACTGGTGGTTCTTATGAATTAAATGGTATTGAAAAAGTACAAAATAAAGACAGTAAACAATGAGAATTGTCTATAAATGGTGAAAAGATAGACGGAAATGATGTTCAGTGACAATTAATTTCTGCTACAACTACTACTTTACCGAATTTTATAAAAATTAATAATGGCATTGTATCATGAACTGACCAAATTACAGCTGGTGTATATGAATTTTATGTATTAGTTGATTATAAAGGAATAAAAATTCAAACACCATTAATCACTTTAACTATTTCTTTTGAACAAATAGAAAATGTTGAAAATTTTAACAATGTCATAAGAAGAAATATGTTATATGATGAAAATACATATGACCAAAAATTGCTTGACTTTGCTAATAATGTGGATCTTTGTTTAGATTATATTGAGGTAGATTATGATACTGAATTTTTTAACAAAAAGGGTGAAATTCAAGTTAATAATTTCATTATTTCTTATAAAAATTCTGAAAATCAATTTGATGCATCAATAAATGATAAGAATACCATTGAAAATGCAATTAATGTAGATTCTAACATTACAACTAGATATAGTAATTCCCTTTGAGAGCATATAAAAGAGAATTATGATACTCTTACTTCCGGACTCAATATGGAAGAATTAAGAACTTCCATCAATTCTACATGTGATGATATCAATTCTATTTCAAGTCATTTTTACATTATGGTAGCAACATTTGCTGCTCTTATTATTGTTGCTACTATTGTTATAATTACTATTCTTCTTAGAGGAAAATTACGAAATTTTATTAGAGTTTTATTAGATTATTGTGGATTAATAATACTCATTAGCTTGGTTCTTATAGCACTTGGAGTATCTGCACTTGCAATACTTTATAGATTGGATAAACCAAATATTGAATTAAAAAGTAAGTTAGATAAATTAGATCCATCAAAAAAAGATAGTTATGCAATAGTGCAAAATATTAATAATGATAAAGTATATTTTGATTCTAAAGCAGATAAAGCTAAATTTAATAATTTAGAACCTATTAAAGCAAAAAACAAAAAAGTATATTATGAATCAGGCTACATGACAAAGAAAAATAAGGATAACGAAAGTGATTTAGAAGAATATTTTGGTGGTCAAGATAATGCTAAATTATTCATGGAGAACTTAAAAGATGTTGGTAATGGTTTTTATTGATTAATTCTTTTAGGTATATTATCTGGTCTTTTATTGATATTTATAATCTACTTAATATTTTTTGCGTGAATGGCAAATTCAGCTTCATCAAAAATGAATGATCTTCGTCTGTACGATATGTATCGTGGTACTTATGAGTTACAAAATTGAGAAAATGAGCACCCTTTTTTAAAATCACTTCCTTTAAAATATTTTCAATTCCGTCAATCAGGGTTTTGGAAGATATTAATAGGATGAGAATATATATGACATTAATAGGATGAGAACATATATAAATCATTTTTAAATCATATTGTAAAAAGTCAACAATTTATATTAAAATTCATAATTTTATTTATCATTCCTTTAATTTTATGTAATATTTATCTTATATTCCATTTATGTGGAAAATATGAATACACAAAATATGATTTATCAACATAATATAATTTATTATGATGTCCTAGTACCTCAGTTGGATAGAGGGACTGCCTCCTAAGCAGTAAGTCATTGGTTCAATTCCATTCTAGGACGCCATAAACACAATTTATTTGATAAATTTAACATCATTAACTTCTTTGATTTCGGAAATTAATGCTGTTTTTACACCTTCATCAAATGTAATATTGCGCATTGAACAATTTAAACATTTACCAGAAATTCTTATTGTCACTACTCCATCAATAAAATTAACAAATTCTAAATCTCCTCCTTCATTGTTTATGTAAGTTCGCATAATACTAATAAGGTCAGTAATTTCATTAACTATTTGATTAAGAGTACGTTTCATAATATACCTATTAACAAAATATATAATTCTATTATATGTATAGTGGCAAACAATATAACCACCAATTAATAGAGAAAGATTTTTATAAATTTTGAAAAGATAATGATCTTTTTGAACCAGAAAATAAATCTGAAAAACAAAATTTTTCTATTATTTTACCACCACCAAATGTTACAGGTCATCTACATTTAGGACATGCATGAGATGGTAGTATACAAGATGCAATTATTAGGTATAAAAAATTACTTGGGTTTAATGTATGTTGATTTCCTGGAACTGATCATGCTGGTATTTCTACTCAAACTAAATTTGACAAAATTTGTTCTGAAAACAAATGGAAATTTAAAAATAAAAATGAATATTTATCTAATTTAAATAAATGAGTATTAGAACAAAAACAATATATTCATAATCAATGAGCAAAAATGGGATTTGCACTTGCTTATAAACATGAAAGATTTACTTTAGATCCAGATGTTAATAAATTAGTTATTGATACTTTCATAAAACTTTATGAAAGAAAATTAATTTACCAAAATTATAAATTAGTTAATTGAGATGTTAAATTAAAAACTGCTATCTCTGACATTGAAGTTATTTATAAAAAAACAGATTCCACTTTATATTACTTTAAGTATTTTATTGAAAATAGTAAAGAATTTATTCCCATTGCAACAACACGTCCTGAAACAATGTTTGGTGATATTTGTATTTTCATAAATCCTAAAGACAAAAGGTATAGAAAATATATTAATAAATATGTAATTAATCCAGTTAATAATGAGAGATTAAAAATATTAACTGATGATTACATTGATCAAAAATTTGGAACTGGTGCAATGAAATGCACACCAGCTCATGATTTTAATGACTACAAATTAGCTATTAATCATAAAATTAACAATTATCATTCTATTATGAATGATGATGGAACATTAAATGAGTATTGCAAAATAGATAATAAAAGTTTTGTTGGCATTGATCGATTAAAAGCAAGAAATGATATTGTTAATACCTTAAAAGATAAAAATGCATTCATTAAAGAAGAAAAATATGTAAATGATGTAGGTTATAGTGAAAGAACTGGTGAAATTATTGAACCTTTATTATCAAATCAATGATTTGTTAAAATGAAACCAATTGTTGCTGAATATAGAAAACATAATAAAGATAATGGTAATATCTTTATTCCTAAAAGATTTGATAGAGTATTAAATCAATGATTTGATAATATTGACGATTGATGTATTTCACGTCAATTACTATGAGGGCATCAATTACCAGTTTATCATAATAAAAAAAATATTTATGTGGGTAATAACCCCCCAAAAGGGTATGAAAGAGAAAATATGATTCTAGATACATGATTTTCTTCTGGGTTATGACCTTTAGTATTTACTATTAACAATAATTTAAAAGAATTTTATCCAATTAATACTCTTGTTACAGCATATGATATTTTATTCTTTTGGGTAGCAAGGATGTTATTCCAATGCTCAATTAATACAACAAAATTACCATTTAAAAATATTTATATACATGGGTTAGTAAGAGATGAGCAAAATAGAAAAATGTCTAAATCATTAGGTAATGGTATTGATCCTAATGATGTGATTGATAAATACGGTGCCGATGCTTTAAGATTATTTTTAATTTCTCAAACTGCTAATGGTGAAGACTTACGATTTTCATTTCAGAAAATAGAACACATGGCAAACTTTTTAAATAAAATTTGAAATGCAAATAATTTTTTATCTCAATATGAAAAAGTTGAATTTAATTTAAATAAAATTTCATTAGATATAAATAAATGAATTTTAAATGACTTTAGAATTGTTGCTAAAAAATATCATGAAATGTTTACTAAATATAATTTTTCAGTAATGACAAAATTATTAATTGATTTCTTTTGAAACATATATTGCAACAATTATTTAAATTTAATTGCTCCAATATTAAAATCAAATAATAAATCATTAGTGAATGAAACTATTTATGTAGCAAAATTTATTTATAAACAATTAATTATTATGTTGCACCCATTTGCTCCATTTGTTACAGAAAACATTTACCAATTGCAAGATATTCGTCCTTGTAAATCAATTATGTTAGAGAGTTTTGATAATATTAAATTATCATGTAATAAAGAAACCATCACTAATGCTAATTATCTTATCTCAATTATTAATACTATTAGGGATATTCGTATTAAAAATTCAATTAAAAACTCTATAAAATTCAATATAAATTTAATTACTACAAATAAAAATTATGATTTCTTATTAAAAAATTATAAAAACAATAATGCTTTTTTAAATTCACACATGATAAATATTGAAAACATTAGCAAAAAACATATTAATCAAGAAAATGAAATTGTCCCAATTAATGATGGGATTATCATTGAATATGATAAATCATTAATAAATTCATCTAATAAAATTGAAAATTTATTAAAGAAAAAGGTATTATTAGAAAATGAAATTGTAAGAAGCAAAAATATTTTATCTAATAAAAATTTCATCAATAAAGCTAATCCATCAAAAGTTAAATTAGAACAAGATAAATATAGAAAATATTTAGATGAATATAGTAATTTAATGAAAGTTATTAATAATGAAAAAAAATTACAAAAATAAGGCAATCGATTTATTTTGCAATCATACCAAGTATAAACCAAATGATATTAAGAAAATAACTTTTCAAATTAATGGATATACCAATAAAACTTTCCATGTTATCTGTAAAGATAATAAAGAATTTATTATTAGAATTGGTGTAGTTAATGATTGGTTAAATAGAGATAATGAATATTACGCTATTAAATTATTAAAAAATAATAATGATGAAACTATTATTTTTTATGATCAAAAAAACGGTAATTGTATTAAAAAATATTTAATTGGAAAAACACCATCAGTTAGAGAATGTAAAACATATAAATTTTTAAAATTATTAGCAGCGAAATTAAAAGAACTGCACAATATAAGATGATCAAAAAAAGATAAGATTTTATTTAACGATTATCATTGTTATGATAATATCAAAACAAATATCAATATTAAATATTACAAATTATTTTATAAAGTATTAAAAAAATATGAACATCATAAAAAAGTGTTTTGTCATAATGATTTAAGTATCTGAAATATTATTTATAACAATAAAACAAATAAAGTTAATTTTATTGATTTTGAATGAGCAAGAATTAATCAACCGTATTTTGACATTGCTAATTTCATTAAAGAAGGAAAGATTCATAATACTAAATATGAAGATTTTTTCATTAAAGAATATGATCCTAATTTAAAAAAAGAAATAATTATTGATTTCCTTTATGTTTGTTTTTTCTTTTCATTATTATGAACATATTCAATTATTCCATACAAGAATATTTTGAATTATCGTGAAAGATCATTTCAAGGTGTACTTTCTCTTTATAATGAAATAACTTCACAAAGTAAGTGAAAGTTATAATATTATAGTCTAATATATAATAAGATAAAAGGTAGCTATTACAAATAATATGTATAAAATGTATAAGAAAATTTTATTATACAGTACCCATTTACTTTTAGGGTCTTCAACAATTTTTGGTTCATGTTCTAATTTTGCTCCCAAACATAAAAGTGATCTTTCAGTTACTGTTAAACAAGATTCAGTGGAAATTTATCATACTCAAGCAGGGAAAACATCTGAAAATTTTATTCAACTATTTTTTGATTCTGACAAAATTAATGATACAAAAGATGTTTCATTTAAATGTATTGGAGATAATGATTTTGCCGATAAGTTAATTGTAAATAATGATTTTAGTGTTGGTTGAACAGATGACATTACAAAAGGGACTTATGTAGTTAAATGACAAATAAATTATAAAAACCTTGAGGTGTTTACACCTAATATTTATTTTTTAGTATTATCTAATGATCCTATTTTGATTGAACCAGGGAACATAGATAATGAATTTTGATTTACAGAACATTTTTTTGATTTTAAATCAAACATTTATAATGAATCTTTAGCTTCAGCTTCAGTTGCAGCAACGTTAAGTTTTGATACATGTGTAAGTGGTGATCTATCAACCAATGGCGATTTATATATCAAAAATTTAATGGTTGATCGTTTACATTTTGATGATTATGAAGTAATGGGTTATAATGAACCTACAACAACACAATCAATTGGTGCATCTATCGGACGAAAAACATTTCCTGCTAATTATTTTAACGATGGTTACAATGATGAAACAACATTAATTTTTATGCCTGTTCGTAGTTCTTCATATTTTCATGAATGAGCAGATAATGTTTTTGTTGGTAATGGTGATGAAACTAGAACTGTAACTGGACTAGATGGTAAACAGTATACTTTCAAGACTCTTTATCAAAACCATTCTGGTTTTAATTTATCAGCACAAGTTGTTATTAATTTTTTAAGACTATATATTGAAAAATATCAAATTGTGGGACGAATTAAATTATGATTGGATGGTTTTTCAAGAGGTGCAGCTGTAACTAACAATATTGCAGGAATTCTTGATCGAGCAATTTATGAAAATAATTTATCTTCTTTTTTAGGTGAAGGTTCATACAATTTAGATAAATATGATATTTATGCATATACATTTGCTACACCAATGGGGGTTAATAAATCACAAGATATTGATCCAAGATCATCAGTTTATGATAATATTTTTAATTTAATTGATCTTAATGATATTGTGACAAAAATTGCTCCTGAAGCATGAGGTTTCACACGTTATGGTATTGATTTTTTTCAAGGATCAAGACTTTGTGATCCTAATTTTAATTCAAATTTTGAAAAAAGACAAAAACAAATGAAAAATAAAAAGATTTATGATGATGTTTTAAATTTCATGGTATATAAAATGAATGGAGAGTTAAATCCAACTGAATTTGTAAATATTTCACCACAATTTGCTTGGGATTCTCTTATTGCTGCTGTAACACAACAAATTGTAAATCGTAATGTTTATGTTGAAAATTGACAATCTGATGTTATGGAAATTGTTGATGGAATAATGAATAATGGAACTGATATAACAGATTATTGAACACAACTTATTAGCAAATTATTTAGTCTTAATAATTGTACATTGTATCCATGGATCTCTACTCTTGCTCACAACCCTGGTGTGATTATGTCTGCACATGATTGAGATAACTATTGTTCTTATTGTAAGGCAACAAGTGTGCTTTATTTTTCCTCAGAAGAAGATGAAATAACTTATTTTAAAGAATGATCATATTGCTCAGTATATTCTCGTTGTTTTAATTATGTAGTTTTAATGGATACTAATTTAAATAAAGTTGTTTTTGCTACACTTGATAATAAGCCAACCATTAATACTCAGCAAGAAATCCCTTATTCTATTCAAGTTGAAGCATGCGTTTATGATTATTCATTTTATCCTTACTATACTGAAGGACGTTTTCCAAATGGAAAATATAAATTAGGATATAAAGCTGATTTATATGCTGTTTGAACTGATGCCTATGTAATGGTTTGTAGATTTTCATCAGACAAATATAGAGATGTTATCTTTGAACAACATTATACTATATATTTCTCAACCGATCTATATATTGTTGATTTAGATTTAATATAAAAAACTAAATTGTAAAGTATTGGATAAATATTTAGATATATTTTTTTGACATCTTAGTATTTTACTAAGATGTTAGAGCTATTGTTATATTTAAATAAACCTTTAAAACATTTGTAAATTATTATTTTATTTCTTGTCTAATAATTAAATACAATACATAGTTTAAATTATTTTTAAATTTTGTTAAATTTGCACACTTTTATTATTTTTTGAGCTATGTTGCAGAAAAGTATGGTTTTTGCTTAAAAATTAATGCAATAATTTTGTTTCAAAACATGCTTCTTTTCAATAAATAAATTTCAACTATTTTTTTGTTGACCAGCATAGTTTGTTTCTCTATGACAATTTAATAAATGTCTTATAGGGGAATTTATTCCGCCTTCAAGCACATTGTTCATACTTTTTATTTCATTATTGTCAAGAAAATTAAACAATGTTCCACTTAAAAGTAATTTTCCTAAATTAAATGCAGCAGATCTTAGTTTTGCATGGGTAAATCAAATTTCACCGGATTCTGGATTAAAACTTTTTTTAACTAATAAATTCATAATATTTGTCCTTTCAAATTTTGAATTTAGATTGTCAATTATTTGCATGTTCAATAGATTTAATTTTTAATAATTATTCTCTAGATAAACATAATAATTCTTTTGACCAGCTTGTGTTTCGGGATTTAATGTTAGCTTTTTTCTAACATTCATTCAAACATGGAATAAGCATCTTTAGATTTTTATATTAAATCACATTGATTTAATCGTTTTAATTAATCCATTTTGTCCATCACAAACAACATATTCAGGTTCATTAAAGTTTTTAAGAAAATTTCTTCAATTATTTGATGATTCATAATCAACTAAACAAAAACCGATAACATATTTACCATTGCTTGCTATTAAATATGACTTCTTGTTAACTCTTAAACCATCATGATAGATAACAAGATGTCTATTTCTTGATTCAGGAATAAAAAATATTCTTATTTTTAAATATCTTAGTGTTTCTCCAAAATGCCAATCTATGATAACCATACTCAAATATTTTCTTTGAATGGGTAAGATATTCAAAGTATTTGAACAACCATAATTTGATTTTTTGTTTCTTTTTATGATTTTTACCAATTTTTAAGTAACTGTGGCAATGTGGGCAATATCATTTTTGACTACCATTTTTGTATAACCCATATTTCTGCAATTTGTGACCACATTTTTGGCAATACCTATTGCCATTTCTTACTTTCTTTTCCATTTTTTTCAAAAAACCAACTTTTTTTGCAACATCATTCTATATTTTTGATTAATTGAGTTATAATTAATGTGTTTATGAAATACAAATTATCAAAATTTTTATTATTATTTAGTACAGTAATTCCAACAATGTGTACATTTACAACTATTTCTTCAAGTTGTACACAAAAAAAAGAGGATGATGATGATGATGACACCATTATCAATGATTATTTAACTTTAGAAGTTAAAGATGATTCATCTTTATGTTTCTGATGTAGTGATTTAATGAAACCATCTCAATCACCTAACTTGTATTATGCTTGCTATGATCCACAAACTAAAAATAAGCAATTAGTTTGAAGAAAAATAGAAAGAATGGAAATAGAAACAAATTTTCCAACTATTGATGATATTAGTTTAAAATTAGAAAGTGGTAAAAAATATTTCTTACGTGGTGATAACTTAGATGGATGAGTAAAAGATAATTATGGAACATATACCCAATTTGGGAGTATAGCAATTAATGGTGGTGATGTAAGATTATCAGGATCAATAATGTCATTATTAGATAATGGAGAAGGTACAAAAAAATGACTCAATAATACATCGAAATGTTTTGATTCTTTATTTATATTTTCATCAGGTATAACAAAAATAGGTAACATTTTTTCTAATATTAATGAATTAGGTGATTCATGTTTTTCATCAATGTTTAATTATTGTACTAATTTAGTTGAAGTTTCAAAGGATTTATTGCCATGGGATACATTGGCACCTGATTGCTTTTCTTACATGTTTGCTGGTTGCACTTCTTTAACTACAGCACCTGATTTATCAGCAACAAATTTAATGGAAGGTTGTTATCAAGATATGTTTCATTCATGCCCACGTATAAATTCAATTAAACTTAATTATATGGGAAATTATCAAGAAGATTATTTTAGAAATTGATTTGCCTCTACAAGTTACATTGGTACATTTTATTACAATGGTAATAGTAGTGCTAATGATTTTGGATTATATAATTGAACAGTTAAAAAGTTTTTTAGTTTATATAATGGTTCAAATGTATTATTTGGTTCTTTAAAAAAATCAGGTTTAGATTATAATGATTGAAAACTTTTTTATCCTGATCAAAATTTTACTTTAAATGGATGAACACTAGATCATGATATTCCCGGTATTTCAGTTTATAATTCAGTTAATAATCAAGGTAGAGTTCTATGAAACAATTCATTAGATAAAACAATGTATGAATTTAAAGTTATTTTGCATATTCAATGCAATAATGAAAATTTAGATATTATAAGTAATAAGATTGTTTTATGTTTATTTGATGATTCTACACTTCCTAGTGATATGAATGTTAGATGAGTAGGTCATAGAGGAACACCATCTGAATATTTTGAGTCTTCAATAGAAAGTTTTGAATGTGCTGGGAATGATCCAAAATATGATGGAATTGAAACAGACATTCATATTACAGCAGACAATAAAATAGTTTGTGTACATGATTCATGTTGTTTTTGAAATGATAGTAGAACTGAAAATGATAAAAATACAAAAATAGAGAGTCTTACATATGCTGAAGTAAGAAATAAATGATTAATTAATGGCTTGTCTGAATATCCTTATGATTGTCGAACTCACCAATATATCCCTCCTTTGCTTAGTGAATATTTAAATATTTGTTACAAATATAATAAAACAGCTGTAATTGAAATCAAAAACGATTATAAGTGAGGTGACGATCAATCTGATTGAAAACCAGAAAAATTGGATGTTTTTTGAAATGAATTAACACCATGAATTAGAATAGGTTTAAAGTTTAATATTATAAGTTTTGATAATTTAACCTTAAAATATTTGATTGATACATATCAACTTACTCCAGATTTCTTTCAAATGTTGATAAATGGTTATGCTGATCCTAGTCATGATATTCATAATGATTTACAATACTTTTTAGATAACAACTTTAGTATTGATTGTACTGATTGACAAATAAGTGAAGTAGGTGGTGGTAATTTTAATCCTAGTAAAGCTAAAAGCTGAATAAATGCTTTTCATGCTAAAGGCTTGAAAGTTAATATATATACAATTAATAGTTTGTCAAGAGCTCAACAATTAATTAATTGTGGTGTTGATTATGTATCCTCTAATTATCGATATGATCGATGTCCAAAATAATAAAATTTTAAATTTGTATATTTTGTTGATACAATAATGTATATTTGTATATTCATAGTTAAAGGAGTAAAAATGTTATTAAAAAAATCAAAATTATTAAAATTATTTTCATGTTTCACATTAGGTTTTGGTATATGTGGATTAGTTTCACCTGCCATCACTAGTTGTAATAAAAAAAATAAAGAAGATGATGAAATAACTATTAAATTAAATAAAACTGATATTAATTTGAGCACAACAGATTCAACAAATAATTCATTTCAGTTAATTCCTGCTATTACACCTATAGATAAGGCTGATTTACCTGTAACTTGAACTTCAGCAAATCCAGCAATAGCCACTGTTAATGCTGGACTTGTAGTAGCTGCAAAACCTGGTAAAACAAAGGTTACTGCATCTATTGGTAAAAAATCTGCTAGTTGTAATGTTACTGTAGTTCAAACTGATACAAATAATTATTTAGTTTTAGATGTTGTTGAAGATTCGGCAATGTGTTTTTGGTGTGACCTATCATATGCAACTGTTTCTCCTAATTTATCTTATATAGATTATGATGATTATGTTTCTGGTAAAACAAATTGGACTAATCTAAATAGAATTGATTTACCAAATAGTAAACCCTCTAAGGTAAATATATCTTTAGAATTAATACATGGTAAAAAATATTTATTGCGTGGTGATAATTTAAATGGATGATTACAATATAATTCATTAGCTAATCAATATACACAAGGTGGGAATATTGCGTTCTTAGATGGTGATGTAAAATTATATGGATCAATAATGTCATTGCTTGATAATGGAAGAGGTATAAAAGCTTCACTTGCTGATACTAATCGTTGTTTTAGTTCATTATTTAGATATTCAACAGGTATAACTAGAGTTGATGAAATATTTTCAAGTGTTAATCAATTAGGTAATGGATGTTTTAGAACAATGTTTGATAGTTGTACTAATTTAAGTGAAGTTAAAACTAATTTGTTACCATGAGTTGATTTAACAGAAGAATGTTTTTATCATATGTTTTATGGTTGCTCATCACTAACAACAGCACCTGATTTACCAGGTGTAAATTTAGTAAAAAATTGTTATCGAGATATGTTTAATAAATGTGGTGTATTGAATTCTATTAAATTAAATAATTACATGGGTGGTTATAATAACGATTATTTCCAAAATTGAGCAGATGATGTAGCAACGAATGGTACACTTTATTATAAAGGTAGTTCTACAGCTCAAGATTTTAAATTACCATCAGGATGACGTGTTGTAATTAATTCTTAGTTTATAATTTAAGAAAATATAAGCAAAGCATCATGAATCAAAATAATTTATAAATGTCATATATATATAAGTTAATTAATCTAAATTTTTGAGAGGGAAAATCTTCTAGTCTTTTGATTAGAAGATTTTTTGTTTAATTTGTGAAAATTAAACAATATTTAAATAATAATCGTCCTGTTAATACAACTAAAAATAACAAAACATATATAAACATGAATCAAAAAAATGATGAATGTTATACGTGAAAAGTTGAAAGTGATAGATTAGTTAATTATTTAATAAGGAAAAAAATTGTTTCTAAAAAGGCGAAAATTTGATTACCATTCAACGACTATAAAAGTGCCATATATTTTTTACTTTTAGAAAATAGATACAAAAACTTGATTACTACAGATGATGATTTCTACAAACTTGCTAATAATATTGAGTATGATATTATTATTTCCAACCCTCCATTTCACAATCAATCTAAATATTTACAAAATTACTAGAATTAAATAAACCTTTTATTTTATTACAAACAATAATGTTTTTTAATAATGGAACATGCATAAAAATGTTGATAAAATATGGGGCAAAATTTGGTGCTCTATGTCCTAATAAAAGAATGGGTTTTGAGAGAAATATTGGATTTTTATGTCCAAATAAAAATATGGGATTCATTACAAATGGTAAGAAGTATGAATACACTTCTGCATTTTATTCATTTTGATTGTGTTTTAAAACAAAAGTAATATGATTTGTAAATATCGAAATTGAAAGTGATAAAAAAACATGAAATTAAAACTTAATACATTTAATAAAATCATAGGTATGGAATTTAGAGTTAATAATATAGTTAAATTTTATGCTAATATTGCTGTCTGATTCGTTGAAACAGCAGAAGATGCAAGGAAAAATGGGTTTTCACACATTTTTTATTTAAAAATTTAATTAAAATATCAACATTTTTTTCATCAATATGTTTGAATTCGTAATTATTGATCAATGTTTTAATGTTTACTTTATCAATATATTTTCCTGACCAATATAATTATCAAAGTAAAGTGATCTTAATAAATGAGATGGTTTTAGTTTGTGAGGGCACGTATTATCACATATAGCTCATGACATAATAAACATTTTTTACTAAATTTTTGTACATGTTTTCACTTAATGACTTATTTAATTTAATGTTTTTTATATTATGAAATTATTATAAATATGATTTTTATAATATTTGGTAAAACAAAATTAATTAATTTGACAGAAATGATTAATAATTTATTAATAATTCATCAACATCAATTCCTAATTTTTGTTTAATTAATTTTTTAAAATAATATCTAAATTTCCTAATAATTAATGTTACATTTCGGTATGATAATTTTAATTTAACAGCAATATCACTAATTTGTCAACCATTCGCAGATAATAAATAAATTGTTTTTTGAGTTTTATTTTTAATACTATTAACAGTTTTATAAAATAATTGAATTATATACTTTGTATATATTTTATTTTGTATACTAATTTCACTAACAACATTAATTTTATTGTTAACTAGAATTGAATTATTATTAGTTTCATCATTGTTATTAATTAATGAAAAAGACAATTCGGTTTTATTTATACCAGATTTTCCAAAGAATAATGATTGTAGTAAATATGTTTTACAAATAGTATGAATTGCTTGATCAAAACTACAATTATTATTGGTAATATCATATATATAAATCGATTTAATTATTCCTTCAAGGGCAATTTGCATTAATTCTCCTTTTGATAAATCTCATGTTTTAGCATATTTACTTCTAAATATGTAAAAAAGATAATTGAAAATTTTTTTGATATATAAATCAATAATTATTTTCTTACCATCAATTAAATTAGCAAATTTAATTAAATACAAAAGTTCATTTTGTGTAGTTTGTTCCATAGTATTGAAACATTATAAACAAAATTATTAAATAGATTTCCTGTTTTTTTCTATTTTTTTCCTAAAAGAGTAAACATTTCTTTTTTATATTGTTCAACGCCAGGTTGATCAAAAGGATTAACTTTTAATAAATATGAACTCATCATAGCAGCCTTTGCCAATCAAATAAATAAATATCCATAATCAAAAGCACTATTCGATTTACTAATATGAATAATAAAATTATTCACATTACCATTTTTTATATGTGCATTTAATGTGCCCATAAATGCATTTTGAGTAATTGAAGATAAGGTTTTATTATTTAAATATTTTATTCCATCATCACTATCATTTATTTTTAATTTAATATCATTTGCATATGAATCAATGAATAAAGTTGTTTCAAAGAAGTTTCTGCTACCATCTTGTAGATATTGACCTAATGAATGTAAATCTGTTGTAAATAAACTATAAGTTGGATATAGTCCATGTTTATTTTTTCCTTCACTTTCACCAAATAATTGTTGTCATTGTGAACCAATCATGAGTAAGTAAGGATCATAAACTATAAAATTTTCAAGTTGCATTTTTTTATTTGTGTGTAAATAATGACGGTAACAAGCATACAAATATGCAGAATTTTGTATTAATTTTGAAGTTTTTAAATCATTTAATGCTTGTTTACATCCTTGCATTATTTTACATATATCAATTCCTGCGACTGCCATGGGAAATAATCCAACTGGAGTTAATGTGGAATATCTACCACCAATATTTGATGGGATATAAAACATTTTGTATCCTTTAGCAGAAGCAAAATCATGCAATGTACCTTTATGTGCATCGGTAATAGCAACAATTAATTTTTTTGCTTTATTAACACTAACAATTTCTTCTAATCTTTTTCTAAAAATTCTAAAAGATACAGCTGGTTCAAGTGTGGTACCAGATTTACTTATAATGATGATACCAAATTTTTGATTACCAAGTTTTCTTAAAATAGCATTAATATAACTTGTATTTATGTTATGAACATAAATCATGTTGATTTTCGTTAAATCGTTAAGTACCATATCAATTGCTGCTTTAATACCAATATAACTACCACCAATACCAATAACAAGAATATTTTTGATTTTCATTTCATTTCATTCTTTGGCTTTATTGATAATATCTTTTAATTCATTTTGGTGATAATATGTATCCATATGCAACCAGCCTGTCATATTAACACCAACAGCCTTGTTTGTATTGATTTTATTATCAATTTTATTTATTGTATTTTGGTATTTCTTAATAATTGCACTTTCATTTAAAGATTTATTAGTTGTACATTTTGTTTCAAATTTAATCATAAAAAATATTTTATATTTTTATCAAGAAATAACTTTAATATTTTTTGATTTCAAATAATTATTTGTTTTTGAAAATGGTTTTGATCCAAAAAATCCACAATGAGCACTTAATGGTGATGGATGGGAAGAGAAAATTACTAAATTATTATTTTGATTAATTAATTTGATTTTACTTTTTGCTCAATTGCCTCATAAAATATAGACAATATTTTTATATTTTTGCAATTCTTTAATCACCTCATCAGTAATTTTTTCTCATTGCAAATAATAATGTGAACCCGGATGGTTATATTCTACAGTCAATATTGAATTCAATAATAAAACTCCTTGTTGTGCTCATGAAGATAAATTACCATTTGTTCTTACAATATTTAAATCATTTTTTAATTCAGTGAAAATATTTTTTAATGATTTAGGTAATGGACACTCTTCATTTACACTAAATGCTAATCCATTAGCTTGATTCATTTTATAGTATGGATCTTGCCCAATAATAACCACTTTTGTATCTTCAATATTAAAATAATTAAAACAACGAAATATTTCTTCCTTTTTAGGGAAAATTATTTTATGTTCATATAATTTGCTAACTTGATTTAAAATATGATCAACAATATTTTTAATTTGAATTTTATTAAAAAAATATTTTCAATTAGTTTTTAAATTAATTTCCATTTATTATTGAATTGGTTTTAATATATCATGTGAATTAATAGTTAAATTGCTTCCATTATTAAAGAAAGTTGGATCATTTAAATACATCCATTTATAAATAAAATATTTATCATTTTTGAATGCATCATATGTAGTTGCATACATTTGTTTTTCTTTGGCAGGAAAAGCATCATATTTTGCTAAATCTAAAATCAAATTAGAAAATCTTTTATATAGCTTACTTGATTCAGAAAAATCAAAAACATATCTTGAGAATGCTGTTGTGATATCTTCTTTTCCTTTTTTATATACATTAGTTTGTTTGTATGAATCAGCAAAAAAAGCAAAATAAGCTGGAAAGACTGCACTGAAACCAGAAAAATATGGAATTTTTGTTTTAAAATATAATATTTGGTTACCATCATTTTTAAATGAAAATTCAATGTTTAATAAAGAATAATTAGCTAAAGCAATAAAATCCCCAAAATGTATTTGGTTATTATTAATTCATTGCAAAATTGTTGGATCAAATTTATTTTTTGTTTTAGTATCTTCAGTATCATATCAATCATCATAGTTTGGTTGTGTATTATTTCTAGATGAATCATCACCAGTTACTTGTTGATAACTTAAATGTTCAATTTTAGGCTCAGAATTTGTTTTATCTTTGAATGTACTCCAATGATTTGTTTTTTTAATGGCTTTATTAATTTTTTCAATTTCATCTGGTTTAGATAATCAATCAGAAAAAAATAAAGATGATGTGTTTTTTAATGGATTATAAAAAGCATTAGTTACATTATTTAAATGAATTAATGTAGGAACATTTGCAACGGAAATAACATCAGTTCGTTCATCATTATTAAATGTATAAACACAATATGGTGACATATTTTCACTAGCGTTTCAATCGAATTTTTTATTATTTTCATTATAAGTGTATTTGCCTACAAATGATTCATTTGTAGGAATTATGTAAGATTTATTTTTGTTATATTCATTTCCTATACTAAATGATTTTTCTCTTAAATCATAAACTGTATTTAAAAGAATGAATGGGCAATTTATTAATTTATTATTAGTATTAATTCCACAATTTAATATATCTCAGTCAATAGAGTAAGGACCAAATTTGTAAGCAGATTTTCCATCACTAATTAAGTTAGCTGCAGAATATGAATAGCGATACAAATCTAAGTTATCTTCATTTGAAGAATGGATAAACCCATTCTCATTGTTAGTGTACATAATTGAAAGTCTTTTATTAATTTCGTCATTATTTTTAAGTCCAATAATTTTATTTTGATTATTAAGCATGCAATTCAATGTTGTTATTAAATTACTACTAACAGAATTGACTGCATTAATGGCAATAGAATTAAATAAATTTTCATAAGATGATAAATTACCTATTGATGCTGCATTATCAGAATAAGTTAATTTTTTATCATTATAATCTAATCATTTTTTATTAATCAAATCACTTTCATTTATAACTCATGGATGATTAGCATCACCATTACTATCTCATTGATAATTATTAAATCCTGTATAACCGACCATTCTGCTTATAGTAGGATTAAATTTATTATCAAATGCAGATTTATAGATATATGAATTGGGCATGAATTTTACTATGTTTGTTTCATTTATAGCTATATTATTTTTATTTCTTGCATATTGTAAAAAAGGATCATTGATAACAACATTATTATTAAATGGTGATTTAGATCATACAGGAATAAAATATTGTGAAATGGTTGAACAACTTGTTAAAGTAGCATTTGGTAAAAGTGCTATGCTATAAGGGATTGTAATTGTCACTATTTTAAGTATTTTTTTATTTTTTAGCATTGTAAATTACTCCTCTTTATTATAGTTACTTGTATCAGGAATAAATTGGCCAAATGTTTTGTTAAAAATTAAGTTAATTTCACCTGTTGAACCATTTCTATTTTTTTCAATAATATAAGTAATAGGCTGAAGGATGTAAGGTATTTTAGTTTTACTATCTTGGTTGTTTTGAGTATTTTGGTTTTTTATATATAAAAATGTAACTAAATCAGCATCTTGTTCTATAGAACCAGATTCACGAAGATCAGATAAAATTGGTCGAGCATTTTCATCATTTGATTTTTTTCTTTCCTCAATTTTACGTGATAATTGTGCAAGAGCAATTAATGGAGTATTAATATTTCTAGATATTAATTTAAGCATTCGCGAAATATTAGATACTTCTTGTTGCCTATTAGTTATGTAAAATTTTTCATTTACACCTTTAATTAATTGTAAATAATCTACAATTACTAATCTTACATCATTATCAGCTGCAATTTGTTTTAATTTTGCTTGAATATCAAATACTGACAAATCACTTCTATCATCAATAATAATAGGTAATGATGAAATTTCATCATATTCTTGTTCTATAGTTTCATTGTTATCATCAGTTAATCTACCATTTTTAATGGATGATAAATCAATTGAACATTCGCAAGACATCATTCTTTGCATAATTTGATTTTTGCTCATTTCAATTGAAAACATTACTACTACTCCTTTTTTACCAGATTTGTTGGTATTATCTTCTTTAATTCTTTTAGCAGCATTAAGTGCAAAATTAATTGCTAAAGCAGTTTTTCCTGTACCTGGACGAGCAGCAAGAATGATTAATTCACCTCTTTGAAAACCATCAGTATATTTATTAATTAATGGGAAGCCTGAGTCTGTTCCTGTCAAATCATATGTTTTTCTATTAGTTAATTTTGATAAATTTTTATAAAACTCATCAGCAACTTCTTTAATTCATGTGATTTTGTCATCTTTTTTAGAATTAAGAATTGAAGTAAATTCAGAAATTCAATTTTCTGTTTTTTCTTTAAATTTTGTGTAATCTAAACCATCATTGATTATTTTTTGAGCAAAATCATCTGCTTGGCGTTTAATTGAAGCATTTTTAACAAAATCAATGTACGAATCAAGTTTGACTGAATCTGTATAAATGGAACTTAATGTAAGAATTTGTTGGTTGTAATTAGGAAAATTTTTAACGATTTCATTATTATTCTTAATATATTCAATAACACTTAATGCTTCTACTAATTTACCTTGACGATAAATATTTTTAATTACATCAAAAAGCATGCAATGAAATTCATTATAAAAGTCAATATTTTGTAATTTACTTAAAACTTCATCTATCACTGTAGGTTCATTTAACATAGAACTCAAGATATAACTTTCAAATTCATAAAGTGAATTAATATCAAGATTTTTATTCTTCTTCATTATTTTCCCTTACAATTATATGTAGATCTGCTTTTACTTGTTGATGTAGGTTTAGTGTTATGTGGAAATTTCCTATTTTTAATGGTTCAAAATCTTTAGGAAAAAAATATTTTTCAACATTAATTTCTTTTTCTATTAATGATGAAATAATTTGTTTTTGTGAAATTGAACCAAACACATTTCCTTGATTGCTTTTTAATGTATATTCAAGTTTTATTGATTCAATCTTTTCTTTTAATTTTTCTGCCAATTTTAAATCAATAGCATTTTGTTTTTCAATTTGAATTAAATCTTTATTTAAATGTTTAATTGCTTCTTCTGTTGCTAAAACTGCTAATTTTTGTTTTGACAAAAAATTTTGAAAGTAACCATCATTTACTTTAACAATAGTATTTTTTTTACCAAGATTTTTTACATCTTTAAGTAGAATAACTTTCATTAAATTTCCTTATTCTTTAATAAATGACATTAATGCCATAATTCGTGCACGCTTAATAGCATTAGTAACCATTTTTTGATGTTTTGCACATAAACCAGTAATTCTTCTAGGAAGAATTTTACCATTACTTGAAATAAAATTGTTTAATAGTTCGACATCTTTATAGTCAATATGCAATACACCTTGACTACATAATTTACATGATTTTCGGAAAGAAAATCGATGTAATTTATTTGTAAAATTTTTGTTTTCAGATTTTTTTATCATAATTTTTTCCTTTCTTATTTATCTTTTTCTAATTCATCAAACCATTCAATATCTTCATTATTTTCAAATTTAGGTGAAGATATTTTTTGATTAGATGGTTCATTATTATTGGGGATGGATTCAGGGAATACATCACTTATTGAAAGTTTTTCATTAGCAGTATTTTCATTATTTCTACCTAATGAATTTATTGATTCAATAACTACTTCAAATACATAAACATTTTTATTAGTTTGTTTAGAGAGATAGGTTCTTCTTGATATTCTTCCTTCTGCACTAATTAATGCACCTTTTTTTAGATATGAAGAAATGAAATTTGCTTGTTGATTTCAAGCAACACATGGAATAAATACAGCACCATGTGGATTATTTTTTGCATAATCATTACATGCTATAGTGAAATTAACAACTTGAGAATTACTATCTAATGTTTTAGCAATAGGATCAGTAGCTATTCTACCTACTAATAGAACTTTATTCATGTTAATTATTTTTCCTCTTCTTTTTTAACTTCTTGTTCTTTAGCAGCAGCTTTTACTTCTTCTAAAATTTGTTTTTGTTTTTCTATCTCTTTGATTTTGTTTTTATAAATAGATAACTGTTTCTTAGCTTTTTTAACTTTTTTAGGATTATTTATTGCTTTTGCCCCATAATCATGATCAAGATTAATAATTAAAAACCTAATAATGTCATTATTAAGTTTTGATAATCGG
The DNA here is from genome assembly GCA_002372615.1 of Mycoplasmataceae bacterium UBA3729. Taxonomy (GTDB): domain Bacteria; phylum Bacillota_I; class Bacilli_A; order Mycoplasmatales; family Mycoplasmoidaceae; genus Malacoplasma_A. Next base: position 49,862 of record DFHG01000008.1, read on the forward strand.
CTAAATTCATTAATTTCATTTGGAATTTTTGTAGAAAAATTTAGTTGAATGTATCATCCTTTTTCAAATTTCTTTATTTTATATGCAAGCTCTTTTATTCCTAAATTTATCTGCTCAAAATCTTTATTATGTTTAATGACATTGATAGATGGTTGGAGAGCTTCTAATGCTTGTTTTTCGTTTAAATTACCATTAACAATGGTTAAAATTTCATATTTTGACATTTGTTCTCCTTATGGTTAAAAACTCATTATTTGATTTCTATGAGTAAAGAAAACATTTATATGCAATACAAATGTAACTATTATTATAGTTAAAAAGTTTAATTAATTTAGCAAATAATGATTTAGAAAAATATATATATACTTATAATGTTATTTATTAATTATGAAAAAGTCTAAATTATTTCTATTTATAAACAGCATAAGCATGATTAGTTTGGTAACTACTCCATTGTTAACATCATGTACTAATTCATCAGATTTAAAAATAGTTACACGTGGTGATGGTACATATTTTGCTAAATATGAGGATGATGAATTCTTATCAACTACTTTCAAAGAACAAATCAAAAACAGTTTGATGGATTCTTCTTCTTATGAAAAATTCAAACGTGAATATGCTAGTGAATTAATCTACAATTGGTATTACAATAGTTTTGTTAAAGATGGAACTAAGCATCCTGATATGAAGGATAAGTGAACTAAATGGATTGAAACAGCAGATGAAAAGTATAAAGAAGACTTAGATAAAGCTAAATCGGCTCATGGTGATGATTGAGCTTATTATTTCCAAAATGAAACTTTAGATCCAGTTGGTGGAACAGAACAATCTTATAAATTTACTAACATTTGTGATAATATTCGTACTGAATTAACTTCATTAGCATTTCCTGAAAACTATCCATATTTAGCTTATTCTGATAATAATGTATACAATGTAGAAAATGAAATTAAAACTTTTACATATGATATTTTCTCAAATAGTGATAACTGAAAAAATGTTAATTTCTATGCACGTGGGAACTCAAGTTATTCAATAAATAATTTTGATGATGTTTATGCATTAATTGGTAAAACTACATTTGATTTATGAACTGCTAATACCCACCCATTTTCAGTTTCTATGTCTTTATGAAAATATGCTGAGCCTAAAGAAGGCATTAGAAGTATATATTCATCTAAAGTTGTTGATAGTGATGACAATAATGATGATGTTCCTGATTCATTAACTGAAATTAAAGCTTCATATGAATTACCTTCATTTCCTATTTATGATGGTACTGAAAATAATGCTAATGCAAAATTTTATAACTTATTTACAAAGTATATAACTACTAATGATAATTATGGTATAGACAACAACGGTATTAGTGTTTTGGCTAATAAAAGTAATTTGTCAACAATTACTGATGATTCAGCTGTTTCATTTATTGTTACTGCCAATGATGCATTTGATGCAACAGAAGATTATTTCTCAGGAGCTACAGCTAACTTATGATCATTTTATAGTGGTAATGATGCTGTTGATGATAAATTTTTACAATTTGATATTAATGATTTATCTGTTGATATTCATTCACCAAGTAATACAGATATTTTAAGTAGCTTTTTATATCGATCAAATGATCACCGTGTTTTCCAAAATAATAATCAATTAACAAATTTTGGTATAACATTAAGAAATTACTACAATAGTGGTTATTTAACTTCATTAAATAACAATTTTGAATATTGTGGTAATCCTTCTGATTTAAATGCTCCAAATGGTGATAATTCTTTCCATAGCTTTTTATTTACTGATTCAGCTAATTACAAATTTGATTATTATGGTCACACTAATAATGAAGGCGGAGTTCAATGAGTTGCTAATGGATTAAGATTATTTGACAATAATATTCCATTACCTTATGTTTTAATTCGTGATTCATTTGGTGTTCATTTAATTGGTTTAAATGGTGCATGGAAAAAAAATGATGTAGGTTATTTAGGCAAAGGAGCTTCTGACGAAGTTGATAATACTCAACCTTATTCTCAAGGTAGAGAAAATATTTTATTAAAAGCACAATCTTTATCACAAAAACAATCAAATTACACTTCAGATAATGGTGTTGATATTGTTGAAAAAATTAAAACTTATTTTAATTCACATATGGATGATGTAATCATCAACATGGCACGGAATGAAATTAAGAGAGGAAATAACGCTGGTGGTGGAATAATTTTTGATCATTCAGGACTATTAAATGATGCAAATATTACTCCTTTATACACATATCTAGATAAAGCTACTCAATACTTTATGTATCAAACTATTATCAATTCTATTGATACAGTTAATAAAAAGATGTTTAATGCTAAAATGACTAACACAAAAAATGCATTAATTTCTATGTCAAATTCATTTAAAGGGATGACTAATAATAATTACAAGAATGGGTTAGCTTCTCCTTATCCATTCAAAATTATTTCTCCAGATGATGCTTCAAATGTTGTATCAAGTTATATTAATTCACATGTATTCTATGATGTTGTTGGATTAATTGGTTGAGCTCCATTAGGTATGTTTCCAAGCACTAATGATTTTATAAATAGTCGTTGAACAAACCAGTGAAGCACTAATTTAACAGTTAACAACATTACTGATCGTAAATCAGATTTAGAAGAATATATTGATCGTTCATTAATTAACAATATTACTCCAAATATTCAAAATGATAAAATTGGTAAATATAGTGAACATATTTATCCAAAATGACAGGATAAAAAAGAAGATAAAATTATTTTTGCTACTGATCCAATTACAAATGGGATTTATAAAGCATTAGCACAATATGCAGGTTTAGGTAATTTTGCTTATTCTACTAAGATTAAAGCAATGCAAAAATATGCAGTTGGTGATAATAAAGTTGTCAATGATTTCGATGATATTGATAGTTTATCAGGATTTGCAAACATTAGGACAGAAAGTATGGCAACAGCTATTGCAAGTGAATATTATTCTACTAAACTTTTAGGTGATAATGATAACTTATCATACTTTGCTAATCTTGCTGATAAATTTACTAACTATGAAAATTTCTTAAAAAATGCATATCAATGAAAGTTAGGAAGTTCATTTACTTCTAATACTTATAATGAAAATGTTGTTAACTATTGAACATTCTTAGACACAGTTCAATATTTATCACAAAATAATTATGAAAATTTAATTAATTATTTAAAACAAAATATATTAAAGAATGGACAAGAGGCAAATCTAGTATGATTGGTTAAAGATAATATTCATTGCAATCCTGATTTTATTAATAATGACTTATATGGTAATGATTATGAAAAATTCTTTAAATGACAAAATAATTTTAATGGTATTTTTTCAAACCGCTATCTGCATGTAGATAACGACATCGCTGATGCAACACCAACTAGTTATGTTGATAATTCATCATATTATCAATATGCCCCAATGCCAATTGGTAGGGATAAATGAGAAAAACAAGTTATGGGTTATGTTGGTTTAGTAACTGAATCAAATACACCAAATACTATTACAACTAATATAAGTGATCAATTATTCCATAATGGTTATTATTCAAAACGTACTAATAATGGTTTACATTTAGGTGGTTGATATAAATATATTAATTATGAAAATTTAATTGCATTGATTAAAGGTAAATCATCAATTATTGATTTAAAAAATATTGCTGATGAATTAATCCAAGGTAATAAATATCCATGATTCACTCAATACGTTTATGATATTGTTAACCATACTACTTACCAAGCTGGTGATCCTGAAGTTGCAGCAGAAGTTGCAAGTGTTGGTGAACCTGTATTATCTAATATTGTTCAAGAAAGATTCTTAGGTGGAAGTTATCAACATACTAATAAAAATGGTGCAACAGTAACTATTAATTATGATGATATTCAATGAGGATTAAATTACTATTGAAATCAAGAATTGACTCAAATTGACATTAATAATTTATTTTGACGATTCGGTGATGTTAATGGTGCAAGTGAATTATGTGATGGTGATAATTTAATGAGTATTAGTCACACTATTAAATTATCTAATGACGAAGCTAATGCTAATGATTATGCAAGAATTTACACAATACAATTAAACTATGATGATATTTCTTCATATGATAAATTATTCTCAGCATTAGGTGGAGACGAAGAAGATGTTGATGTTCGAGAATCTGCTCAAACATTATTAGATTTAATTACTGTTCAATTTGCTTTAAATTCTTCAAACCAAACTCATGCTATTCAAGAAGTAATAAAAACCGTTTATAACAATAATAAAATTACTGTATTTGATCGAAGATTAAATGATAATTTAGGCCAAATTTGAGTAAAAAATTGAAAAGCAACAAACTAATATAGTTAAAAATTTTAAAGAAAAATACTTGCTTATACAAGTATTTTTTTGTTGAATAATTAAAATAATCTAGATTAGCTTTGATTAGTGAAAAAATTAATTATTTTATCAATATCACTTTGGTTTAAACCTGCATACAATAAATAATTTTCACTTATTTGTTTTAAATCTTCATGTGATCAATCTTCTAAATGTTCGGCAGTATCTGATATAGCTTTAACAGCAGAGAAAAATAATTCATTTAAATAATATTTAATCAACATATTTGTTCTTGTATTAATTTCATTAATATCAATTTTATAAAAGTTGACAAATGATGTTAAATAATCATTTTTTATTTCTTCATATGTACATCCACATATTGATTCAATTAAAAAGCAAATAAATCCTGTTCGGTCTTTTCCTTCAGTGCAATGTATATATACTTTTTGTTGTGTAACATTTCTATTAATAATTTCATTAATAATAAATTCAAATATTTGTTTAGTTTTTTGTAAAAAATCTTGTGAATAATAACATGCAGTGAGGTTATTTGCATAATAATGAGATTGGTTATATAATGATTTACAATAAGAATTTTCATTTTCAGCCAAATCCATTAAAAGTGCAAGTTTGGTATCATTAGTATTTAAACTAATAAGATAATCGATATTTGTACTATGTAATAAATCATCTGCATATTTATATCTTATATATGAAGGATCACAAGGTGTAACACCACGATATAAATTATTTATTTTTGTAGATTTAACTTTTCTAAAATTAGCAAATGCTTCATCATCATTATAATCTTCTCTATTATTTGATTGCTCAAAACTAAGTGCATTTTGAATATCCAAATACTTTTTAGCTTTATTTAATGAAATAGTTGCTATTGAATTATCTGATAATCCATATTTATCTCAAATATCTTCACCACTTTTTTCACCAAAATATAGATATTCGTATAAAGGATAATCAATGAATATTAATTCTCCACAATAACCATAAAAATTGTTATAGTAAGGAATGTCATAAAACAATTTGTTACCAGAAATAGTAATATTTATACTATCACCATATTTATATCCAAGTTTATCTAAATCATTATGTTTAATAAGAAAATTGCACCCACCAAATTCAGTATTATGCTCAACAATAATATTTTCACAATTCGGTATGTTTTTATTATTGCATGAAGTTATAAATAGTGATGGTATACTAAAAGGAAAAAATAAACAAGAAAATATTTTATTTTTAATATCAATCATAATATTTGCTTTATCAAATAAAATTATATTAAAAATATTATATTAAAAATATATTTGCAAATATTACTTAATACATGTAATTAGAGATTAAATTATTGTTTATTTATTACATCAAAGACCATGCAAATTGCAATAAGCATAAACTTCTGCATTATGATCAATTGATACATTTATTACTGGTTGATAAGCTGGTTTTAAGTGATAAAAAAATACATTATCATTATTTTTTATGCAGATTCATTCAATGTAATGATTATCTAGCATTGGATGTAATTCACTTCCTACACAAATACCATTTTTGTTAATAATAGGAATGTGCTTGTCTTTTAAAGCATCAGCTTTATTAGGAATTAATAATTCCATTTTCTGATTACAACAAGATAAACAATTGCATGGACAATCTTGAATTGCATAAATTATTGCACCACATTTTGAACAATGATAAAATTTAATTGATTGCATAATTATTTAATTCTTATACTTGGTCCCATTGAAGCAGATATGTAAATAGTTTTTACATATTCACCTTTAACAGTACTTGGTCTTTTTGATTGAATAAAGCTTATTAAAGCATTAATATTTTCAACCATGTCTTCATTTTTTGCAGATTTTTTACCAATAGTCATATGGACATTACCATATGTATCAGTTCTATATGTTAATTTACCACTTTTAAATTCTTTAATTGTATCTAATATTTTAGTAGAAACAGTACCCAATTTAGGGTTAGGCATTAATCCTTTAGGACCTAATATTTTACCTAGTTTACTTAATTTAGGCATAAATTTAGGTGAAGTAATTAAAACATCAAAATCTAATCATCCATCTTTAATTTCGGCAATTTTTTCATCCCCACCAAAATAAGATGCACCTGCTTTTTTAGCATTTGCTTCAGTTATTGAGTCATCAATAACTAAAATTTTAATTTCTTTGCCAAAATAATGAGGAAGAGCAATTGTTCCCCTTAATTGTTGTTCAGCTTTTGTTGTATCAACATTTAATTTGATAGCAATATCTATTGATGCATCAAATTTAGCATAAGCTGTTTCTTTAGCTAATTTAACTGCTTCTTCAATTGTATAGATCTTCTTAGTGTCAACTAATTTTTTAACATTTACATATTTTTTACCATGCATAATTAGTTACTCTCTTTCTTAGCATTTAATTTTGCTGTTTTTTTAGGACATAGATCTACATCTTTAATTCTTATTCCCATTTGTTTTGCAGTACCAGCTATCATTCGAACAGCTGCTTCTTCATCATAAGCATTCAGATCTGCCATTTTTGCTTTAGCAATTTCAAGTGCTTGTTCTTTTGTTATAGTAGCAACATTATCAGTTAATTGATTATGTCCAGCCTTTTCAATTTTTGCAGTTCTTTTTAATAAAACTGAAGCAGGGGTAGATTTAATTATAAAAGTAAAACTTTTATCAGTATAAGCTGTAATTACACAAGGCACTACATCCCCCATACGATCTTTTTTAGTTAAATCGTTAAATTGTTTAGTGAATTCCCCCATATTAATACCAATAGAGGCTAAAGCAGGTCCTGGTTTAGCTTGTCCACCGATTAATTGTATTTTTGCAATACGTGCAATTTCTTTTTTCTTTGCAGCCACAAGTATATTCCTCCTAACTCTACGTGGTCTAACGTAATAAACTTAATTACTACTTCCACATGCTACATTAATATAGTACTTTGAGTCTGTTATTCAAAGTTAATCTATTATATATATACTATGCAAGTTTATTTTGCTTTTTTAAAGTTTTCATGGTTTTTGTTGAAACCATTATACGTTTAGAACTATTTTTACCAGTTTTGATTTTTGCTGGTTGTAAATTAATTTTTCATGTTCGACGCGAATGATTTAATGCATGTGATCTTTTATTGCCTACCATTTGTCCACGATTAGTAATTTGATCTCTACGACTCATAATATTATTGTATTGTACTATTATATTTATTTATGTTCATAAAACTAAATTTTGAATAAAATTAGTTAACTTAACCAAACTTTAAAATTATAGTGTGAATTTGTATAATAAAAAATGTAATTATTTGAAAGGAAAAGAAACAAATCAATGAAGATAAAAAGTAATTCTAAATTAACACAAAGTATTCATGAAGGAATGGTAAAAGATCAATTTGGTTCAGTAATTGCTCCAGTATACCATACTTCAACTTTTGAATTTGAATCTGTAGATCAAGGCGCTAGAAGATTCAAAGGTGAAGAAGGTGGATACATATATACACGTTTAGGAAACCCTACAACTGATGCATTAGCAAAAAAAATTGCTAAACTTGAAAATGCTGAAGCATGTGTAATGACTGCATCTGGTATGGGTGCAATTGCATCTGTAATGTGAACATTTTTAAAAACAGGAGATCGTTTGATTGCAGACTCTAATCTTTATGGTTGTACATTTGCATTATTCACTCACACATTAACTAAATTTGGTATTGATGTTCAAATTTGTGATTTCAGTAATGTTGAAAACATTAAGAAATTATTAACAAAAAACACAACTATGGTATATTTTGAAACACCAACAAACCCAGCATTAAAAGTTAATGATATTGAATTAATTGCAAAAACTGCTCATGAATTCAATAAAGATATTAATGTTGTTGTTGACAACACATTTGCATCGCCATATTTACAAAACCCAATATCTCATGGTGCTGATATTGTTGTTCACTCAGGAACTAAATACATTAATGGTCATTCAGATGTAATTGTTGGTGCCATTGTATCAACTAAAGAAAAAATTGCAAAAGCAACAATGATTGGATTAAAAGATTGTACAGGTGCTGTATTAGATCCAGGTGCAGCTTTCTTAGTAAATAGAGGATTATGCACTCTTCCAATAAGAATGGAACAACATTGTAAAAATGCTAAGAAATTCATTGAATATTTATCTAAAAACAAATACATCAAAAATATTAATTATCCTGGTTTAACAACTTGCATAGGACATGAAGCTGCTAAGAAACAAATGAAAGATTTTGGTGCAATGGCTTCATTTGAAACAAATTTAACATTTGAACAAACAAAAGTATTTGTTAATAATGTAAAAGTTTGAACATTAGCTGTATCATTAGGTGGTGTTGAATCATTAATTGAACACCCAGCAAGCATGACTCACTCAACTTATTCTGAAGCAGAACTTGCTAAATATAACATTACTCCAACACTTATTAGAATTTCTATTGGTTTGGAAGATATTGATGAATTAATCGCTGATTTTGATCAAGCACTTGAAATCGCAGCAAAATCCCCTAGATAAGATTTTCTTAAATAATAAAAAAGAGCAGACATAACCACTCTTTTTATTACTTTATTTTTTATAACATAATTAAAATATGTTAATTATTTTGGGAACTGGCAATCAGAATTAAACCTACATTAATAGTTTGAAAACTATGGTTCTAATACAGAACTAAACTACTAACTTTTGATTATTCATTTTTATATAATTTGTTACTATTTAAGGTTATTGACTTTGACTATATTATCAATCATATGGTTTACACTAGTAAATCCATCTTTAACAATCCTGGTTAATTTATTTAAATTATTAGTCAATATATCCAAATTATTAGACAAAATATTTACTTTATTATATACAATGCTTAAATTATTAGTTAAATTATCTACTTTATTAGAAAGTTTATCTAAAGTCATTTTGTTTTAGTTCCTGGTTTTCTTCCACCATCACCACTTGGTCCATCTTTAAACTCGACTCTTTGTAAATCTAAATTTTATCAATAAATTTTTATCGATGTTGGTGTTGATTAATTTATATTTACCAGCATTAGTAACTTTACTTATCTTCACACATCATATATTATTGATTTTTATCATTTTTAGAAATAATAACTAAAATAAAAAAACTCAGAAACTTCCTCCGAGTTTTTTGTATTTATGGAGCGGGCGATCGGAATTGAACCGACGTCAATAGCTTGGAAGGCTATGGTTCTGCCACTGAACTACGCCCGCAGCCATTATAAATGATTATGGTGCTGGAAGAGGGACTTGAACCCTCACGATATTGCTATCACAGGATTTTAAGTCCTGTGCGTCTACCATTCCGCCACTCCAGCAAGTGGTGTCCCACCGGAGACTCGAACTCCGGACCCCTTCATTAAAAGTGAAATGCTCTACCACTGAGCTAGTGGGACAATTTGGCTGGGTAGGTTGGATTCGAACCAACGCATGTCAGAATCAAAATCTGATGCCTTACCGCTTGGCTACAACCCAAGATGGTGGACAGAAGTGGATTCGAACCACTGAAACCGGGGGTGGCTGATTTACAGTCAGCTGCGTTTGGCCGCTTCGCTATCTGTCCAATGCTTTACATTATAAAGCAAAAATTATTATATAAAAATTAAAGAAAATAAATACAAGTCTATTTTATTTCTAAAATTTTAACTTTATATGGTTTTTCCATATTATGTTTTACTTCAACAGTAACACCAATTTCTTTTCCTAATACTGCTAAAGCTAGTGGTGAAACATTAGAAATTTTTCTGTTAGCAGGATTAGCTTCAGTTTCACCAACAATAGTGAAACTTTCTTTTGTTTTAGAATCCATATCTAAAATTGTTATTGTTGAACCAATTTTTATAGATGAAGAACTACGTTTAGTTTTATTAGAATCAATAAGTGTTGAATTAGCTAAAATATCTTTAATTTCATTAATTCTTTTTTCAATATTAGCTTGTTCATTTTTTGCTGAGTCGTAATCTGCATTTTCACTTAAATCGCCTTGTTGTCTAGCTTCTTGTAATTGTTTAATTACATTAGGGCGTTTAACATCTAATAATTCTCTTAATTCTGCTTCTAATTGTTTTTTGCCTTCAAGTGTTAAAATATTTTCATTTGCCATAGATGTATTAATTATAGTAATATAAAGTGAAATATATGTTGATTAAATATGGTTAAGACCTCTTGCAAATTACATTATCTTTGTATCATGATAAAAAATGATCAATTTTAGAAAGTGTCTTTTGTGGAATATTTTTAATATTATCATCCACAATATCAGGTTCAAGCGGATCAATAAATTTTAAACATCCGCTTTTAGGATCTCAATAAATCTTGTGTTTGTCAAATAAAGTATGAGTGTCGGGTTTTAATGGTAATATATTATCTTCATCTTTTATTTCCAATAATATTTCTTTGTCAAAATTATTTTTAATACATTCTTTTTTTATTTCACATACAGGTTTGATGTGTGCAAATTCTACTAAATCAATATAAACATCATCAAATTTTTTTTCTCAAAAATTCTCAGTGAAATTTTTTCTTTTTTTATTAAGCTCACTATACAAATCATTACGATATTTTCTCACTATATTACAAATTTCTTCATGTTTTATTCTTTGTGGGCAATATTTTTTTTGAATCTTTTTAATTTTTGTTTTTTGCTCTTGTGGTGTTAATCGATGATTGAAATAATCAAAATCATCTTTAAGATTATGATCATGATTTAATCATTCATAAAAATCTTTATATTGTTTAATGTTATTTTTTCTAGAAAAATAATCCTTTCACAATAATTTGTATTCATTTGAATCTAATTCATCCTTTTTAAATTTTAGTCGCAATGATTGGAATAAAAAACCTATATTTTCTTTTTGATTTCTGTTTTTCAAATAAAAACTTGATTTAGTTGGATTACCTTGGCCAGAAGGATTTGAACCAGTAATAATGTAATCAATATTCCCTAATGTCTGACCTATTCATTCACTTTTAAATAATGAATTTATTTTCTTTATTTGTTCATTTTTTAGATTAATGTATTGCTTACATCTACCATTTATATTTGGAGTGTTGGTTAACCCAATGTTTTCTAATACTTTATTTCTAAATTTAAATCTAAAAGCATTACTTTTATTAAAATGTGCTTCTGTTGTGAATTGAGTTATAAATAATTTTTTTCATTGAATTTTGTAGTCATGAATTCAATTATATTCATCAACTAATAATATTACTTGGCAACAACTTTCTTGCTTTTTTCCAGTTTTAAAAAACAATGTAATTGGAACAAATGAATATTTAGCAATTCTTTCAACATAATGCATTATATAGAAACCTCATTTAACATAACATTTAGAGATGGTTTATTTGTCCATTCAGTTAATTTAAAATTTATTGATTTATAATGTGTTCTTTTTGATTTGTTATTTTTCAAAAATTTTGTTAATATATCTAAAATTAATTCTGGTGGTATATGGCTACGCTCCATAGCATTACGTTTGTATTTTATTCGCACTTTAATTTGTTTTGACATTAATTTTGACAATTTTTGTTCTGTATTTAGCCGTTTTATCTCATCTAATTTATTGTTTTTGCATGCTCCTGATAAAATTAAATAGTAATTGTTACTATCAATTTTTTTTATTGACATATAACCTTTTTTAGCTTTTTTTAAATTTAATTTAATATTTGATAAAAAGCATGTTGGTTTTTTTGAAAAATTTTCATTATATGCAGAATAATGAGCAATGTTTTTAATACCATTAGTAAAACCTAAATTGTATTTAATATATTTCCAGATAAGTGAAGATGCTGGATTTTCAATGTAATAATTTTTTGGTTTAAAATAACATAAAATTTTAATTACATTTTGAATACACCTTTCACCTAGTTCACCAACATATTTTGGAACTTGTTTTCTTCCTAATGGATATGAATTTCCTGAAAATCCATTTCATTTGACATCTTCTGGTCAAGTTTCAACTTTTTTTGTGTCATGATTTCAAAAATGGTGTGGGTTTCCTGAAAAATAATTGCCATGTTCATCTTTTATTGTTGAAATTGATTGCATTGCAGAACTAAAAGATTGACATAAACTACTTGATACTATAATATCTGGAATTTGAATTTCATTTTTTTTAATTTTTACATTCAATTTTTTAATAACATCATTAGTTGATAGATCAAAAACAATGTTATTAAATCCATTTGATTTTTTAATAATGTCTAATGTATATACTTTAAAATATTTTTTTATTCGAGATTTTTTTAGAGCTAAGCGTAGTGAATTACACCCCCCCAAACATATCTCAAATAATAAGTCTTTTTACCATACTTACTTGTATTTTAATATTTATTGATAAAGTTATTGCGAGAAAATTAAATTAAGTTATTAAGAATTACAATTTCTTTAACAAAATACCGTCATTATTTTCATAATATTTTCTTCTAATATTTATTTTTTTAAATCCATTTTTTAAATAAAAGTTGTAAGCCATTTTATTATTTGAATTTACTTCTGCAAAGATAGGTAAATTATATTTATGTAAATATTTAATCAAACCAGTTCCATATTTGTTATGTTGAAATGATTTAATGATGCCAATTTTAACTAAATCAATATGGTCAGTTAATTTATATGCAATCATATAACCTAATATTTGATTATTATTAGTACATTTAACAAAAATACAATCTTTGTTATTAAAACATGACATCAATATATTCTTTGAATATAGACTATTATCATGAAATAATTCAGATTCTATCTCACTTATTAAATCAATGTCTTCATTATTAATTTTTACAATTTTCATATACTATTGGATGCTTTAAGTATAGTGGTTTAACTATATCTAAATCTTTTACTAATTCGAATTTATTAAGATGAGAAATGATTTGTTTTTTTAAATCAACACATTCATAATTTTTAAATATTTTAAATTTTTGATATTTCTTTAATATTTTATCTAATGAAGAATTTTTAACTAATGATGGTTTAACTATCTCTTTATAATTGTCATAAATTGCTAAAAAACATAAATCACTTTTAGCATCAATTAGGCTAATACCAGTTCCATGATCTAATTGAAATAAAAGTGAGTTCATAACAAATAGTTTCTTATGTAATAAATTAGCTCATGTTTTTGCAATTGTATATCCTATTCTACATCCTGTAAAACTACCTGGACCAATTAATAGGTATATTGCTTCAATTTCATCCTTTTTAATCTTGTTTTTAGTTAATAAATTTGATATTCTTTCAACAACAATATCAGTCATATTTTTGTTTGTTAAAATTTGACTATAACCAACAATTTTATTAGCTAAAGAAATGATTACTAAATTACAATAATTTTGTGTTGTATCAATAAATAATTTCATGTTATTGGGATCTTAATTTTTCTAATAAACTATTAAATGTTTGATCAGGATTAATTTTGTAAGTTTCAACTAAATTTGTTATTGGATTAGTAAATTCAATAAAATATGAAGTTAAAAATTGACCATAGTTAATATAACCATCATCTTGACCATATAATGGGTCATTATATACTTGATGATGAATGTAATTTAAATGTACACGAATTTGATGCGTCCTACCTGTAGATAATTCGCATTCAATATATGCAGCATTTTTGTAATGTTCTAAAACTTTAATTTTAGTTAAAGCTTCTAAAGCATTAGGTTCATTACTTACAATCATTTTTAATTTATCATCTTTACTTCTAGTTATAGGTGCATTAATAACAATGTTATCATCTTTTAAATCATTATGAACAATACATAAATATTTACGAATAATTTTTTTATCAATAATTTGTTGCTTTAATGCATTTGCGACATTTTGATTCTTAGCAATAATCATTAAACCATTTGTATTTTTATCTAAACGATGAATAATACCCAGTCTTTCTTTGTCAATAAAGTCATTATTAGGATATTTAATTTTTAATCAGTCTACTAATGTGTTATCTTGTTGATATTTATCATGATGAACTAATAAATTTTTAGGTTTATTGATAATAAGAATATTATCATCTTCATGAATTATTTTTATTTGTTCAAATATTTTGCTAGTCATATTTATTTCATTTAATGAAGTTTTTTTTGTAAAAATAATACTAAATATCAATACAAAAATTGCTAATCCAATCAATCCAATTAAGATAAAAACATCTGGCATATTAAATACTGCTGATTTTCCAAAGAAACAAAAATAATCTAATACAGCATTTTTTTGTGGATCACAACTAGTTGGATTTTTATAACACATACGATCAATAAAATTAAATAATGCACCACCAATAGCAACAGAATTAAATGCTAGATAACATCCTTTTTGTAAAAAAATGAATACACCTATTAAGACTAAAATTAAAATAAACTGTAAAGCATAAATAAACCCAACTTTATTATCTAATCGTGAAAATGCTATACCTGTATTTAATTCAATCTTTATTACAATAAAAGCTGATGAATTATTGTTTGCATTATAGTTCATAGCCCAGTTATGAACTGGTCATGAAATAATAACAACAATAATAACACCAATAAAAAAATATATTAATCTTTTAATGAAAAGAGATTTAGTAAAATTTTCATTTAAAAAAGTTTTAATTGTACTATGCTTGTTGTTCATCACAATATTATATATTGTATAATTTATAAACATGGCTAACACATATAGCGATAGCGATATAAAAGTTTTATCTGGTTTAGAACCTGTAAGAAAACGTCCTGGGATGTATATAGGATCTACAGATTCATATGGTTTACATCATCTAATTTGAGAAATATTTGATAATGCAATAGATGAAGTAATTTCAGGAAATTGTAATTTAATTAAAATTACTCTTAATAAAGATCAATCTATAATCATCGAAGATAATGGTAGAGGAATTCCAATAGGAAAAAACACTCAAAGCGGTTTATCAACTATAGATACTGTATTCACAATTTTACATGCTGGTGGTAAGTTTGATAGTAATGCTTACAAAACTTCAGGCGGATTGCATGGTGTTGGTGCTAGTGTAGTCAATGCATTAAGTGAATGATTAAATGTAATTGTAAAAAGAGATGGAAAAATTTATGAGGCAAATTACATTAACGGCGGTCAAATTAAAAATAATGCTCATTTAGTTGGTAATACAAATAGAAGTGGAACTTATGTTGAATTTAAACCTGATAATAAAATCTTTAGAACTATTAAATTTAATCCTTCAATAATAAAAGAACGAATTAGAGAATCAAGTTTTTTGTATCCTGGGTTAGAAATACAATTTTTAGATAACAATACAAGTGAACAAACAACTTTTAAAAGTTCAAAAGGTTTAGTTGAATATATTCAATATATTAATGAATCTAAATCTACTATTTCTAAAATCGGTTTTTTTAAAGGAAAAAGTAAAGATAACATAGAAGTTGAAGTAGCTTTTCAGTATACAACAAGTAGTTCTGAAATTATTGTCTCGTTTGCCAATTCAGTTAAAACTCATGATGGTGGTACTCATGAACAAGGATTTAAATCTGCATTAACAGAAGTTATTAATTCTTATGCACGAAAAAATAACAATTTAAAAGAAAAGGATAAAAATTTTGATGGTGATGACATTAGAGAAGGATTAACTGCAATTATTTCTGTAAGAGTTCCAGAAAAAATTATTGCTTATGAAGGTCAAACAAAGAATAAGTTATTTACACAAGAAGCGGCATTTGCAGTTAAGAAAATTTTTGGTGATCAATTAGTTTTTTGACTAGAAGAGAATAAAGATGATGCTAATACTATTATTGAAAAAGTGATTACAAGTAGACAAGCACGACTTGCAGCTAAAAAAGCAAGAGAAGATGTTAAAAAATTAAAAAATACTAATAAACAGAAAATTCTGCTTTCTGGTAAATTAACTCCAGCACAATCAAAAGATTGAACTAAAAATGAAATATTTATTGTCGAAGGAGATTCTGCAGGTGGTAGTGCAAAATTAGCTCGAGATAAAAAATATCAAGCTATTTTGCCTTTAAGAGGAAAAGTATTAAATGTAGAAAAAGCTAATATCAGTGATTTATTAAAAAATGAAGAAATTTGTACTTTAATATCTTGTTTAGGTACAGGTATTACACCTGAATTTGATATTACGGGATTAAAATACAATAAAGTTGTTATCATGACTGATGCTGATGTTGATGGAGCACATATTCAAATTCTTTTATTAACATTTTTTTATCGTTATATGAAACCATTAATTGAACAAGGCCACATATATATTGCTCAAAGTCCACTGTATAAAATTAGTAGCAAAGATAATGCTAATGTTAAATATGCTTGAAGTGAAGAAGAACTAGATGAATACCGCAAACAATTTAAATCATATGATATTCAAAGATATAAAGGACTTGGTGAAATGAATGCTGAACAATTATGAGAAACTACAATGGATCCTAATGTAAGAAAATTTATTAAAGTAAACATTGATGATCATGCCATAGCAGAAAAACAAGTTTCAACGTTGATGGGAGATAATGTAAGTTCACGAAAAAAATGAATTAATGAAAATGTTGATTTTACATTATTGGAAGAATAAGTTATGTCATACAATAAAAATCTCATTAATAATACTTTAGAAGATGTAATGTCAAATGATTTTGCAAAATATGCAAAATATATTATTCAAGATCGTGCACTACCTGATATTAGAGATGGGTTAAAGCCTGTGCAAAGAAGAATTATTTATGCAATGAATAATTTACGATTATTCTATGATGCTCCTCATAAAAAATCAGCAAGGACTGTAGGTGAAGTTATTGGTAAATATCACCCACATGGAGATACATCAATCTATGATGCCATGGTGCGCATGAGCCAACAATGGAAAAATAATAATGTATTGCTTGATATGCATGGTAATAATGGTTCAATTGATGGTGATAGTGCTGCAGCTATGCGTTATACTGAGTGTAGATTAAGTAGATTTGGTCAATTAATGACCGAAAATATTAATAAAAACACAGTTGAATTTACAAATAATTTTGATGATTCAGAAAAAGAACCTATTATTCTTCCTACTTTGTTACCTAACCTATTAATTAATGGTGCAAGTGGAATTGCAGCTGGTTATGCAACAAATATTCCTCCATTTAATACTAATGAAATAATTGAAGCAATTATTACCAGAATTGATTCACCAAATTGTCATTTAAAATCAATTTTAGATGTTATGCCTGCACCTGATTTTCCTACAGGTGGTATTATTCTTAATAAACAGGGCATACTTGATGCATATAACAATGGGAAAAGTAAAATCTACATTCGTGGTGAAATTAAAAAATTAAATGATAAACAAGTTGTTATTAAATCTATCCCTTATGAAACTAATAAATCTCAAATTATTCGTCAATTAGATGAAATTAAAGAAAAATATGATGTGCTTAATATTAAAGAAGTAAGAGATGAATCTGACAAAAATGGAATTAATATTGTTCTTGATGTAAACAAAATTAATAATTTTGATTTATTAAAAAATATTATTTACAAAGAAAGTGAAATGCAAATTACTTTTGGAATTAATATGGTAGCCATATTAAATCATAAACCTGTGCAATTTTCTATTTTCCAAGCATTAGATGAATATATTAAACATGCCAATCATGTAATAATTGTTGCAAGTAAATATGATTTAGATAAATCATTAAAAAGAAAAGAAATTGTTGAAGGTTTAATAAAAGCAATTAATATTATTGATGACGTGGTTTACATAATTAGAAATGCCTCTAATAAAGATAATGCTAAACAAAACATTATGAATCGTCTTGCATTCACTGAATTACAAGCTGAAGCAATAGTAAATTTACGTTTATATCATTTGTCTAATACTGATGTAAACAATCTAAAAGATGAATTAACTAACTTAAATAAGAATATTCAAGAATTAAAATTAATTATTGATTCACAACAATACCGAAATAATTTATTAAAAAAGAAATTAAGAGAATTCAAAAAAATATTTGGTCACAACCGATTATCACAAATCAGTGATGAAAATGAAAAAATTCAAATTGATACAAACGAAACAATTGATGATCGTGAAATGACTATTATTGCAACAAGAGATGGATATTTAAAATCATTATCTAAACAAGTTTTCAGTAATGTTGATTACAAAACAATAAGAATTAAAGATGGTGATATTCCTATTGCACAATTTATTTCTAATCAAAAAGATAAATGTTTATTTATTACATCATTAGGAAATTATGTATGCATTCCTACATATAAAATTCAACAAGCTAAATGGAAAGATATAGGGATTCATATAAATAATTTAGTAAAACTAACTGATAATGAAAAAATTATTAATGCTTTCAATTTTGATAATAATATCAATGATCAAAGATGTTTAGTGATTGTTACTGAAAAAGGAATGATTAAAAGAACTTTAATTAGAGATCTTAATATTTCTAAAAACATTAAAATTTCAAAAATTATTAAATTAAGTGAGCATGATTTAATAAGTGATTGCTTATTATTAAATAATGATAGAGATGAAACTAACATTGGTATTATCAACAGCAATGGTGTTGGTTATATTACAAATTCTAATCAAATTAGTTTGGTTTCTGCGACTGCAGCTGGAGTTAAAGCAATGAATTTGAATAATAATGATAAAGTAATAGGAATTTTTGCTTTTTCTAATAATGAAATAAATAATAAAACTTTATTATTAGTTGCGAATACAGGTATGAAACGAATTAAACTTGATCAAATTCCATTTTCTAATCGTCCAAGTATTGGTAAAAGTTTAGTAAATCAACCAAAATCTAATCCAAGTATTATTACTAGTATTCATTTAGTTAAGTCAAATAGTACAATTCAATTGGTTAATGAAATTGATCAATTATGTTTTATTAAATCATCAGAAATTATAATTGGTGATAAAAATACAAAAATTAGTAAATTGCAATTTAAAAAAATAAAAATAGCTAATATTGCACCACATATAGATTCAAAGGTTGATTTTAACAAAAGTAATAACCTTCTCGATTATGAGTAAACATATTATCAAAAGATGCAAAGCATGCAAACAAATTTTATCATTAGATAAAAATTCAATCAGTTATGTAAAGAATCTTGATTTTGATTATTGTGAACGATGTTGAAATTTGATGCATTATTCACATGATTTACAAGAAAATCAAGCAAAACTTTTAGCTAATAAAAATATCAATGATATTGTTTTAAATGAAAAAGATATTGTATTTCTTATTAATGACATATTAAATATTAGTTTTGATTTAATAGAAAAATTTAAAAATAGGAAAAATGTAATCTTTATTTTTAATAAAGCTGATTTAGTTCTAGACAAATTTAATTATTTAAAAATTAAAAATAATTTAATTAATTTATTGGGAAGTATAGGAATTAAAAAACAGATTATATTTCTTACAAGTATTAAATCTAATCAAGGTATCAATTTAGTTAATCAATTTATATTAAAAACAGATTGGAAAATTAAATTATATTTTTTGGGTGAAACTAATGCTGGTAAATCTTCCTTGATTAATGCTTTAATTAAACTAAATAAAATTGATAAACAATCATTAATTACAAATAAAAATTTAAATACAACACTTAATTTTAACAAAGTTAAAATTAATCATCATATACTAATTGATGCTCCTGGTTGAAATTACACAACTAATATTTTTAAATATATTGAAAAAAATAATTTATTAAAATTATTACAATTTAAAAAACCAACTAATGCATTCTTTTTAATAAAAAAAGATTCAATATACAATATAGGTAATTTATGTAACATCATTATTTATCCAAAAGACAAATGTTCTATATCTTTTAAGTTAGTTTTAAATTTAGATATTAAAAAACAATCAATTAAAAATGAAACGAAAAACAATAAATTTATTGAATATTTTTATCAATCATCAGGAATTGATATTTTCCAAATCTCAGGTGTTGGTCAATTCATTATTAGAAATGCTGAAAAAATTATAATTAAGACATTTAATGATATTAAAATAGAAAAACTTGGTAATAGAATATGATAAAACAAAAAATTTTAATATATGGTGGTAGTTTTGATCCAGTACATAATGGACATATTGCACTTTTAGCTAATGCTAAAAGAGAAATTAAACCTAATATTACTTTTGTTGTGCCTTCAAAAATTCCACCTTTAAAAAGCACTAAAACAAATATAAGCCAAGTAAAAGATAGAATATCAATGTGTAAAATTTTGTGCAAAAAAGTTGGGGGAGCTAAGATATTAAAGTATGAAATAGATTCTAAATCTAAATCTCCATCATACACATATAAAACAATTAAATACATTAAATCAAAATTTAAAAATAGTAAGATTTATTTATTAATTGGTGCAGACCGATATATAGATTTTAAAAAGTGAAAAAATTATCAGTATATTCTCAATAATACTCAATTGGTTGTTGGTAATAGAGATAATATTGATAACATACCTGAAAAAGCAATAATCTTTTTAAAATTCAAGAAAGTACATACATCTAGTCAAGAATTACAAAAATATCCAAATAAAAAATATTTACCTAAAGAAATTATGCAATATATTAGCAATAATGGTTTATATATTGAACAACAAATTAAACCTTTAATGTCAATTAAACGATTTGAACATATATTAAGAGTGAAAGATACTGCAATTGAAATTGCTAAGTCATTGAATTACAAAAAATTAAAAGAAGTATATATTGCTGCTATGTATCATGATGTTTGCAAAGAATTTACCGATAGTGAATTAATTAAATATGCAAAAAAATATAATAAAAATCATTTTCCAACAATACATACATTACATGGATTAAGTGCAGCTAATTATATTAAAGACAAGTTCAACATAACTAATAAATTAATTTTAGAAGCAATTAAAAATCATGTTATTCCACCAAAAAAATGTTCAAAGTTATCAAAAATTTTATATTGTGCAGATAAACTTGAACCATATAGAACTAAAGAAGATGTTTCTAATAGGATTAAGTATTTAAAATTATCAAAAACCAATATAAACCAGTGTTTTTTGTTACTATATAATGAAATAAAGAGGAAATATTAATGAACATTGCCTTTGTTATTGCAATCCAGCAAGAAATTGGAATTGATTTTTTAAAAAAATGTAATAAAAAAAACATTAATGGTGTTGTTATTTACTCTATAAAGAATGGACAAAATAACTTTTATTTGATTTTTTCAGGTGTAGGAAAAGCAAATACTGCAAATACAATAAGTTTTTTAATTAATAAATTAAGTGTTGATAAGATTATTAATATTGGTACATGTGGTGCAAATAATAAAAAATTAAAATATAAAGATATATTATTGATACATAAAGCAAAATATACTGATGTTGATGTAACAACATTCGGTTATAAAATAGGACAAATTCCACATGAACCATTATGATTTATAACTTCAAAAAAAATTAATAAAGAAATACTTAATGTTGTTAATAAATTAAATTTCAAAATTATTCCTAATGTTTCATTAGGAACAGCAGATTCATTCTTATCTAATAAGATTAAAAATAATTTTTCAATTCATGATGTTGATGCAATTGATATGGAAGGTGCATCATGTTTACAAGTTGCTAATAAATACCATATTGAATGTTCATTAATTAAATTAATTGCTGATAATAAAGATGGTAATGAATGAAAAGTTAATACATTATCAATTAGTAAAATAATTTCAAAAATAATTAGTGAATTTATTTCTCAGTAAATATGAAAATAAAATTTGAAGCAAAAACAAGACCATGAAAAATTGCAATATGTGTAATTTTAATTTTTATCATATTTTTAATACTTTGGATTTTATTTTGTGAAATTGACATTTACAACCTTGATTGAATAGTTCCTCATAATGGAATTTTATGAAAAGGAAAGATTACAGCAATAAATTATGATTGATTAATAACAAAATATCCAAACGCTATTGACCAATTAGAAATAAATAAATCAATTGAAATTTACAATAAAGGATCATTAATATTTAATTGAAATTTATTATGGATATTCATTTTACCTATTGTTTTTTCAATATTATTAACATTAAGTTTACGAATATTAAAACTAGCAAATATTGATATGTTACCATTTATTTTTAGTATTAGCATTTGTTTATTTGTTTTATTTGTCATATCCAATTTTATCCCATATTGAGAAAATAATCAATTGTGACGATGAATGGTAAGAATATTAATAAGTGTTTCATCATTTTTTATATTATTCTTTCCCACTAATTTTATTGTTGGTAAAATTATGTTCAAATCTAAAAATCACCAAAATTATTTGAATAATTTAAAAGCAGAAAAAAATGCAATAAAATTAATCAATGAAGATTCAAATAATGCATTCGATCAATATAAAAAATCAAAAGATAAAGAAATTACTTATATAGATACTTAATTATTTTTAAAGATCTCATATAAATATTTTGCTGTATATGAGACATCTTTATATTTAATAATTTGCTCAGGTGAACCTGTGGCAATAACTTTACCACCATTATTCCCCCCGTCTGGTCCTAAATCAATTATGTAATCAGCACATTTTATAAAATCTAAATTATGTTCAATGACAATTAATGTTGAACCATTATCAACAATTCGATTTAAAACATTTAATAATTTAGCAATATCATCTACATGTAAACCAGTAGTTGGTTCGTCAAGAACAAGAATTGTATCTTTTGTACTATTTTTTTGTAAGAATTTTGCTAATTTAATTCTTTGTGCTTCTCCGCCAGATAAATTTGTAGAACTTGTACCTAGATTTAAATAACCTAATCCTACATCCTGTAATAAAGTTATTTTATGATGAATGGAAGGAATATTTTTAAAGAAATCCACTGCTTCATTTACTGACATTTGCAATACATCATAAATGGATTTTCCTTTATATTTGACACTTAGTGTCTCATCATTATATTTTTTTCCATTACATTCATCACATTTAACATATACAGCTGGAAGAAATTGCATGTCAATCCTAATTACTCCATCTCCTTGACATTTTTCGCATCTTCCACCAGGAACATTGAAGGAGAATCTTCCTTTTTTATATCCTTTGGCACGTGCATCTTGTGTTGAAGCAAATAATTCTCTAATTTCATCAAAAACACCAATATAAGTGGCTGGATTACTTCTTGGAGTTTTTCCTATTGGATCTTGGTTAACAATAATTAATTTATCAACATTTGATATTCCAGAAATACTTTTTATTTTTCCGGTTTCAACAAATGGATTAAATAAATGCTTTTGTAAATTAGCTAATAGTGTATCTAATACTAAAGTTGATTTTCCACTACCACTTACACCAGTTACACAAATGAATTTACCTAGTGGAAAAGTCACATCAATATTTTTTAAATTATTAGCACTCGCCCCCTTTATAGTAATGGTTTTACCATTACCACTTCTTCGTGCTTTAGGAATAGGGATAAATTTTTTATGTGAAAGATATTGACCTGTAATAGAATTTTTACAATTAATGATATCTTGAATTGATCCACATCCAACTAATTTACCACCATTTTCACCAGCTTCTGGACCAATATCAATTAAATAATCAGCAGCACGCATTGTTTCTTCATCATGTTCCACAACAATAATTGTATTTCCTAAATCCCGCATCTTTTTTAATGCATCGATTAATCTACTATTATCTTTTTGATGTAAACCAATTGATGGCTCATCTAAAACATAAATTATTCCAGTTAATACAGAACCAATTTGTGTAGCTAATCTAATTCTTTGTGATTCTCCACCAGAAAGTGTAGATGCTGAACGTGATAATGTTATGTAATCTAACCCAACATTTTTTAAAAATAATAAACGGTTAATTATTTCACTAATAATTAAATTAGCTATTGATTTTTGATATTCTGTTAATTTTAAATCTAAAAAATAATCAAGTAATGTATTGATTGGCATGTCTGTTAATTCAATGATATTCTTATTATTTATTTTGATTGATAAAGCTTCTTTGGATAATCTTTTACCATTGCATGCTTTACATTTCTTTTCTACCATGAATTTACCATAAAATGACCTTAATAATTCACTCTTTGTATCAAAATATAAACGTTTTACATGATTAAGTATACCTTCATAATAATTACTACCTTGTCTTTTGATTCCACTATCTGATGTAATATTAAATTTAATTGGTTCATCTGAACCATAAAAAATATAGTTTAATTGTTTTCTTGATAATTCTTTAATTGGTTTATCTAATGGAATTTTGTAATGTTTCAACATTGATTCAAATTGCTGTCATTCAATATTTTTAGTACCGACCGTATTTTTATAATATTCAATTCCGCCTTCAGTAATAGATAATTCTGGGTTTGGTACCATTTTATTTTCATCAGGTTCAAATGTTACACCTAATCCTTTACATACTGGGCAAGCTCCAATTGGTGAATTAAATGAAAATAATCTTGGTTCCATTTCAGGTATAGAAAAACCACAAATATCACATGAATGAGTTTCAGAAAATATATGTTCTTGATCATTAATAACAACAATGATTTTTTTATTACCATATTTTAATCCAGTTTCAATAGAATCATTAATCCGTGATTTTGTTTCATTATCATGGTGTCCAATAATACGGTCGATAACAATATCTATATTATGAAATTTATTCTTTTCTAGATTAATTTCTTCATCCAAAGAATAAATTTTATCATCAATTCTTACACGCAAGAAACCATTCTTTCTTAATTTATCTAATTCTTTAGCAAATGTTCCTTTTTGTTTTCTTACATAAACTGATAAAATTTGAATTCTATCATTCTCTTTAAATAAAGTATCAACTTGATTAGAAATTTGTTGGATTGTTAATGTTTTAATCTTACCATGTCCATTAGGACAAAATGGTTCTCCAATTCGTGCAAATAAAATTCGTAAGAAATCATAAATTTCAGTTACTGTACCAACAGTTGAACGAGGATTTTTGGAAGTTGATTTTTGACTAATAGCAATTGTTGGAGACATTCCCTCTATTGCATCAACATTTGGTTTTTTATTACCACCTAAAAATTGACGTGAATATGTTGATAAAGATTCAAGATAACGTCTTTGCCCCTCAGCAAAAATAGTATCGAATGCTAAAGAAGATTTTCCACTACCACTAACTCCTGTAATAACAACTAATTTATTTTTAGGAATAGAAACATTAATATTTTTAAGATTATTTTCTTTAGCACCAATAACTTTAATTATTTTTGTTGAATCTGACATATCAAATCTAATTAAAATGAATTATATTTTTTTATTAATTATGTTTTCAATAACTTTATTTAGATTAGCGATATTAAAATTTTTTGTGCTTTCAGGATTAAGCATAAATATGTCATTAATTTTAACCATGCATTCAGTACTACACAAATGATTTATGTTGAAAAAATTTCAACATTGTCGATCAAATGAAGTAAGAGCAAGATAATAGAAATTATTAATTAATAAAAAGTTATTATTTTGAAACAGTTTCTGAATTGTATTTAATTTATTTACATTTTCATTAGTAATAGAGAAATATTTTTCAGTAACTTGTGATAAATTAAATTTCCATGATTCTGCAAGCTTTTTAAAGATATTAAATTTTTGAACAATTTGATCATTGCTATCATCATAAAAAGTAAATGATAGTACATCT
Source organism: Mycoplasmataceae bacterium UBA3729 (assembly GCA_002372615.1). Classification (GTDB taxonomy): domain Bacteria; phylum Bacillota_I; class Bacilli_A; order Mycoplasmatales; family Mycoplasmoidaceae; genus Malacoplasma_A. Next base: position 75,968 of record DFHG01000008.1, read on the forward strand.
GTTTCTTTTAATATGTTATTTAAACTATAAAAATTATCAACTCGCTTACAAGTAATTTGGTGTTCTTTTAAAAAACTATTAAATTTATAAGTAGAATTACAATAGCAATAATTTGTAGTTTTAGTAGAAAAAACTATACATAATGAAAGCATTATCCCTGTGTGAAAAAGCATTAATTTTTTGTTAGTGTCATCGATAGGAAAAAATGTTCTTGTTTTTGAAGAAGCATCATAAATTTCTGCACCATAATCACAAATATAATAACAATTTTTAACACAATTTTTTTGTAATAAATTATTGGTTAATAATGAAATATAACTTGCATTAGTAAGGATTATTGCATAATCAGTTTGATTTTTTTTTAATGCAAAATTAACAATTTCTATAGTACTAGAAAAGTTTGAACCAGCAATATCAAGAATAATAAAATTATTGATATTTTTAGAAATTTTAGCATCAATATGTTTTTTGTTATTCTTGATCATTACAATACTATTTTTTATCTTTAATATCTTTACAAATTTTATTTAGAAATTGTTTAAAGCTAACATTAACTTCATTTGTTTTACCATAACAACGGTATGTTACAGTGTTAGAATTTAATTCATTATCTCCTAATACTAAGACATAAGGAATTTTGTTAAGTTGTGCATTTCTAATTTTTTTAGATAATCTTTCATCACTATTATCAATTTTTGCTCTAATGTTATATTTTAATAATTCAAGTTGCATTTTTTTAGTTTTTTCAAAATGTGTTATATCATTAATTGGAATTAATAATACTTGGATTGGTGATAATCATAATGGTAAAGCACCATTTGTTTGTTCAAGTAAGATTGATAAATATCTTTCAAATGTGCCAATTATTCCAGCATGAATAAATACAGGTCTACTTTTTTTACCATTTTTATCAATGTATTCAAGATTAAATCTTTCTGGTAAAAGAAAATCTAATTGAATAGTTGATATAGTGATAATATGATTTAAGACAGTTTTCATTTGGATATCAATTTTAGGTCCATAAAACGCAGCTTCACCAACAACTTTTTTATAAGGAACATTAAGTTTTTTAAGTGCTTTTTCTAACTGTTTTTCAGCATTTTGTCACATTTTTTCATTGTCAAAGAATTTTTCTTTATCTTTTGGATCATGTAAAGAAAGATCAATAGAATAAATTTTTGTTCCTAATGTTTTATGTGCTTCAAGTATGATTTGATATAAACGTGAAATTTCACTTTCAATTTGACTATGCATTAAAATGGTATGAGTATCAACCAATTGCATTTGTCTTACACGTTCCAATCCAGTTAATGCACCTGATGCTTCATATCGATGTTGAATACCAAATTCAGCAATACGATAAGGTAATTCTTTGTAGGAATGAGGCTGTTGTTTATAACAAGTAATATGATGCGGACAACTCATTGGTTTCAAAACAAATTGTTCATTTTCAACTTTAATTACTGGAAACATATTTTCTCTATAATGATTTCAGTGCCCTGAAATTTTATATAGATCAACAGAACCTAAAATTGGTGTTTGAACAAATTTATATTCATTTTTGAATAATAATTCACGACAATAATTTTCAATTTCAAATTTAATATTTGTTCCATTTTCTAGTCAAATCGGTAAACCTTGTCCAATAAGTTTGTCAAAGCAAAATAATTCAAGTTTTGCACCTATTTTACGGTGATCTCTTTGTGATTTTTCATTTAAAAATAATTCATATTCTTTATATGCTTTATTATTTTCTTTTGCTCATCCATCAATTGCAATTAATTGTTCATTTTTTGCATTATTGTCAAAATATACACCTGAGATGTTTGTTAATTTAATAAAATTTGGATTTGGGAGTTTTTTATCATTAGTCGAATCAATAATATCAATAAATTTATCTCCAATTTTAATCAAATTAAATTGTTTTAATTTAGATTGATTAATTTGATAAAGTTTAAATTTATTGTTTTTAAAAATAGATTTAACATCATTTAATGATTTTTTGGTGTATGAGACATTAAGCGATTTACAATACAATGCATTTAATTTGTTTTTAATAGTGCTAAAATCATTAGAAGATAATTTATTTTGTTTAGGTAATCAAAATGAATATCTAAACCCATCATCAGTTAAAGTTAATCGGTCAATTTTTGCATTTGGAAATAAATCAACAATTCCACATGCAAGAAATTCTCCGGCTAATATATTTAATTTTTCATTCATATTTTTTAGTCCTTTCTAAAAATTATTTTGTTTGAGTATTTTCTATACTAGATACGTCAACAATTTTGTTAACTAAAATACGCATTTTTACTTCATTAGAAGGTTTCGTTATCTTCGTGTGAAGTTCACCTTCAATAATAATCTTAGAATTAGGATTAGTTTTCATAATTTCAGCCAATTTATTTGAAAGTGGGGAAAGAGCATAAATTGAAAAATAATCAATCCAAGTGAAATTAATCATTTTTCTTTCTTGTTTGATTTGAGCAAAAAATACGTGATCATTACTTTTACCAAATGAACCATTAACTAATTCACCTTGAATTATTACTTTATTTAATAGTTTATTGCCCATATATACAGCCCATATATACATATGTAATTATATAATTGTATTTATGTCTAAAACTTTTACACCAATATCAAATAAAAATATAAAATATAGAAAAGTAATTTCTTTTAGTCATTTTTATATTCGAAAACATAATTTCAAATCTGTTAATTTTATTTTTGCTATATTAGGAATATTTATTGGCTTAGTAGGTGGGTTACTTTCAATTTGCCAAAATTTAGATGAAAAATGAGCAAATACACAACAACTATTTGACCCTATTTGAGCACGAATTATTTTTAATTTTTTTCTATACTTCACAAATTTAACTAATATCTTATTAATTGTTTATTACATCCTTTTTTTAACTGCATATCGAACAAGAATATTTAATTCAAATTCATTCACTATTGCTATCAATATTTACATAAATTTAGTGATGATTGTTTATTGAGTATTTATGTTCCCTTACTGATTAATGGGAAAAATGCAAGAATTTACTATTTATCAAATAATTTATACTTTAATTTATCACTTGGTAACTCCTATATTTCATAATATTCACACTTATGCAAATTCTAACTACCCTTATGATAAAAATGAGATTAATAAAAATTTGTTTAACTGTATTTACGGAAAAATTATTTGATTTGTTTTGTGGATATATGTAGTGGTTTATGGAGCAATTTTAATAAGTGTTAATTTTACTCCATTACCAAACTGGATTTTTAGAGGAGAAATTGAAGCTGCAATTGTAAATAAAAGTGGTGATTTTAATCATTTTTATTATTCAATTTATGGTGCATTTAGTAATATTAATAATAAATGTTATAATTGAGACTTCCATGATTTAGAACAAATAAAAATAACAAATGATACAGGCAGTTTTACTCAATTAACTATGATATTCCCTATTGCTATCGCTTTTATACTAATTGAAAAAGTTTGCATTGCATTAAATAATTGATTAAACTTACCTAAGACATTGGTTAAAGAACTTAAAAAAATAAATGATGAACATTTAAAATCACAAAGAAATCTTATTGAAAAATATTGAAAAAAATTCATTAGTGATCATGAAAGAATATTTGAAAAAAGATAATGGGAAAAATATTTTTTCAATTAATAAATCAACATTAGAAAATATAGGTATTTTTGCAATTAATAAACCTCTAAATTGAACATCAAATGATATTGTTCAATATTTAAAAAAATATTATAAGTTTAAAAAAGTTGGACATGGTGGAACATTAGATCCTTTTGCTACAGGTGTATTAATAATTGCTATTAATGAAAATACAAAAAAATTAAATGAAATAATCAATCATGACAAGAAGTATTACACCAAAATTAAATTAGGAATACTTACAAAATCATTAGACATGGAGTCTGAAATTATTAAACAAAAACCTTTTAACAAATCTCTTACTCAAAATGATGTAATTAATGCCATAGAGCAATTTAAAAAAGAATATTGACAAACTCCCCCAATCTTTAGTGCTAAAAAAATCAATGGTGTTAGATCTTATAAACTTGCGCGTGCTAATTCAAAAATTAAATTAAACCCAGTTAAAGTCGAAATAAAAGAATATGAATTAGTAAATTTAGATAGTGAAAATGGAATTATTGAATTAATACTTAATGTTTCAAAAGGTTTTTACATTAGAAGTTTTAGTAATGATTTAGCTATGATGTTAAATACTGTTGGATCAGTACAAGAATTATGTAGATTAAAACAATCTAAATGAGACCTTAATAGTGCATTTGCTTATATCAAAAAATAATATAATTCTTTATTATGAGTACTATATTTTTCAACAAAAATTCTAAATTTAAAATTGCAAGTGTTTTAGCATATGAAGTTATTGATTCAAGAGGTTGACCTACAATAGCTTGTAAAGTTACAACTAAATCAGGAGTTAGTGGCTTAGCAATGGTACCATCTGGTGCTTCAACTGGAACAAAAGAAGCATTAGAAATGCGTGACGGTGAAAAAAATAGATTTTACGGTAAAGGTGTATTAAAAGCAGTAAAAAATGTTAATGAAGCATTAGCTCCATTGTTAATAGGAATGAATGTAAATGATCAAACTAAAATTGATCAATTAATGATTAATCTTGATGGAACAGAAAATAAGTCAAAATTAGGAGCTAATGCTATTTTATCAGTAAGTTTAGCATGCGCACGTGCTGCTGCAAATGCTAATAACTTACCATTATATGCACACATCCGTAAAAATATTATTAAACAAAATATTGATTTTTTTGATTTACCAGTTCCAATGTTGAATGTTATTAACGGTGGAGCTCATGCTGATAACACCATTGATTTTCAAGAATTCATGTTTGTACCAGTAGGAGCTAATTCAATTCATCAAGCATGTCAAATTTCTTCAGAATGTTTTCATGCTCTTGAAAAAATTTTAAAAGATAAAAAAGAATCAACAGGTAAAGGTGATGAGGGTGGTTTTGCACCAAATTTAAAAACAGCTGATGAAGCATTATCATTAATGGTAGAAGCAATTAAATTAGCAGGATATCGCGAAGGTATTAATAAAGATGTTGCTATTGCTTTAGATGTTGCTGCAAGTGAACTTTATGATACTGAATCAAAAAAATATATTTTTAAAAAAGCACTTGATGCGAATGTTTGATCAAAAGATCAAGCAATAAAAACAACTGACCAAATGATAGATTATTTGAAAGAATTAACTATTAAATATCCAATTATTTCTATTGAAGATGGTTTAAGTGAAGATGATTGAGATGGTTTTAAAAAATTAAATGAATCTATTGGTGATCATATTCAATTAGTTGGTGATGATATTTTTTGTACTAATCCAAAATATTTACAAAAAGGTATAGAAAATAAAGTAGCAAATGCAATTTTAATAAAATTAAATCAAATTGGTACTTTAACAGAAACAATTAAATCTATTCAAATGGCGCAAAATGTTAATTGATGTGCTATTATTTCTCATCGTTCAGGTGAAACAGAAGATACAACTATAGCTGATTTAGCTATTGCATTAAATTCAAAACAAATTAAAACTGGTTCAATGTCAAGATCAGAAAGAATTTGTAAATATAATCGATTACTTTTAATTGAAAATGAATTAGGTGCAAGAGCTAAATATGATGGTTTAGCTTCTTTTTATTCAATTAATACAACTACTCCAAAGAAAGTAAACAAAAATGGTTAAAAAAATAGGAATTCTAGCTTCAGGTGGTAATTCACCAGCAATGAACAATTGCATTATTACAATTGTTAAAAAATGTTCAAGTCTTAACATAGAATCAGTGTTGATTAATGAAGGTTTTCATGGTTTGTTAAACGAAAATTTTACAAAACCTGATGTTAATTTTCTATCAGTTTTTTATGATAATGGAAATGTTTGTATTGGTACTTCTAGATGCCCAGAATTTAAAGAAGAAAAAAACCAAATTAAAGCATATAAAATTTTAAAAAAGCATAAGATTGATTGTTTATTTATAATTGGTGGAAATGGTTCATATCATGGAGGTTATGCATTAACTAAGTTAGGTATGCATGTAATTTGTCTACCAGCTACAATTGATAATGATATTAATTCAACTGAAAAAACCATCGGTTTTTCTACAGCACTTAATAATATTGTGACTTGCATTGATTCAATTAAAGATAGTTTTGATTCACATAGAGGTATTTGTTTAATTGAAGTAATGGGAAGAAGATTTCCAGATTTAGCTATAAATGCTGGTATTGCTTGTGGAGTTGAAGGAATTATTACTAGTAGCAACATTATGACTGTAGATGATATTGTCAAATTAGCTAATGAAACTGAAAAAAATGGACACCGTTCATGTTTAATTGTTGTTACAGAAAAAATCTATGGACGTGATGGATTACCAACTTTAAATGAAATTGTAGCTGAAGTGCAAAAAAGAACAAATCGTGTATCACGCGCTGATGTTTTAGGCTACATACAAAGAGGTGGCACTACAACATCAGAAGATCGTATTATGGGTAATTTAATGGGGGCTTTTAGTGTTGATCTAGCACAAAAAGATAATAAAAGTTATTCAGTAGATTTCATTAATGGTAGAATTGTTGGAACCAATCTTGAAAAATCTATTAATGCACCATTAAAAAAAGAAAAAATTGCTTTATTAAAAGATTACTTTAAGTACAACAAAAAATAAAATATGATTAATAATTTAAGTGAAAATTACATAAAAAAAACAAAAATCATTGCAACAGTAGGTCCATCATTAATCAATGGTATTAATGATGTTAAACAATTAAAATTAAAATCATTTTCAAATCAAGTTAACATTGCTTCTAATAATATTGAACAAGCAATAAAATCTGGTGTTAATTGTTTTAGATTAAATTTTAGCCATGGTAATCAAAATGAACATTTAGCAAAAATTGAAATTATTAGATCAGTAGCTCATAAAATGGATGTTAATGTTGCAATCATGCTTGATACTAAAGGTCCAGAAATTAGAATATCAAAGTTAAAAAAAGATAGTTACATTGTTAAAGAAAATCAAATAGTATGCATAAGTACTAAAAAAAATATTATTGGTGATAACAATTCATTCAGTGTAAGTGATGCCACTAAAACTTATAACATGGCAAATGATGTAAAACCTAATTCAATTATTTTAATTAGTGATGGAAAATTAACTTTAAAGGTAATTGATGTTGATGCAAATAAAGGAATAATAAAAACTATTGCATTAAATACTTATAGTATTAGTCAAGGCAAACGAATTAATTTACCCGATACACAATATTCACTCCCATTTATGTCAGAAGTTGATTACAATGATATTTTATTTGCTTGCAAACACAATGTTGATTATATTGCTGCAAGTTTTTGTAATAGTGCAAAAGATGTAAAACAAATTAGAAATATCTTAATTAAAAACAATCGACCTAGTATCCAAATTATTGCTAAAATTGAATCTTCACATGCGATTAAAAATCTAAATGAGATTATTAAGGCAAGTGACGGGATTATGGTTGCTAGAGGTGATTTAGGATTAGAAATTCCTTATTATGATGTTCCATATTGGGAAAAACAAATGATTAGAAGATGTCGTTTTAATGGAAAACCTGTTATTGTAGCTACACAAATGTTAGATTCATTAGAATCAAACATCTTACCTACACGCGCAGAAGTTACTGATGTATTTTTTGCAGTTGATCGGGGAGCTGATGCTACAATGCTTTCTGGAGAAACTGCTAATGGTAAATATCCATTATCAGCAATTAATATAATGTCAAACATTGATATCAAATCTGAACATTTATTTGATTATGAACGATCAATAAATTTTTATTTTAAAAAAACAAATTTTAAACAAAAAATTAAAACTGAAATTAAAAAATTAGCTAATAAAATTAAACCAACTAATGAATTAGTTGAACAAAAATTTCCATACTCATTTATTGCATTATTTTCAAATGATATGGAAAAAATTAAAGCATTATCTAACATACGACCAGGTGCACCTATATTTTTATTTACTTCTACAAAGGAATTAATAAGATACTTTAGTATCTATTATGGTGTCCAAACATTTTTTGTTAAAAATATAAACATTTCTAAAACTGAAAAAGTTCAATTGATTAATAAAATCATTAACAAAATAAAAATTAAAGTTAATAAATATATTACTTTGAATTAATATACAAAGTAAGCTTTAAAGTCTTGCCAATTAATTAAGTACAATTTATTATGTTTTTTCTTTAGTGCAATAAAATCTGAGTTATGTTGTAAAAAGCATTTGACTTCTTACTAATGTCATTAGTAAGTGTTTCATATCTACTGTTTAAAAGTTCTTTTTTAATAGTTTTTCTAGATCTGTTTAATTCAAAAAAGCTGAATAGTTAATATATATTAATCATTTTAATTCAATTACATCCCAACCATGAATAGTTTAACTATCAATAAATTTTAAAATTAAATTATTGACAATTAATTTATCAGGTTTTCTTCTTTTCCATAATGAAAAATGTTTATAATAATTATTCATTTGGTTTCATATAAATTGATCTTTTTTTATTGTTTTACTTAAAAAACTCAGTGATTTTTTTATTTAAGTAGGTACTTTAAGATATAATTGTGACCTACTTATAAGTTAATAAAAATCATAAATATTTATTATTTTCTTATTTGTATAATTAATACATTATGTTTGGAAGAAGAATGAAAAATCAAGTTTATATTCAAGGAAGTGACAAACTTAATACACAACAATCTTCTATTTTGGTGAAATCATTTTTACATGCTGGGATTGGTTTTTTTACAATTGCAGCATTTTCACTTGTTTTAGGTGTTTTATGAGTATGAATATTTAAAAAATATTGTGGTTTAACAGAAGAGTGATGAGAAAATGAGGAAATAGTAAATAAATTATTTACTATGATTGTTGCAATTCTTTGTACAGCAATAGGACTAATGATTTTTTCATTAATACTTTACTATATTTGAAGATTCCGTATTTATGATCGTAGTTTAGGTTTTAACATTACAGTATGAACTTTTTATATTGTTTCTCAATCTGTAGGGTTTTCTATAGTTGTTAGCTTGTTTTCAGCACAATTTATGGTATATGTGTTTGGTATTGGTGCAATAATATGTTTTATTGTTTCTTTAATTGGATGATATACTTCAAAAAAAGCTGCAATGACATTAACAAAAATTTCTATTTTCACTTTGATAATATCATTTTTGGCAGCAATAGTATTATTCTGCACTACAATCATTATGGTTATAAAAAACAAAACTTGAACAGCACAAACAATTATAAACATTTTATATTTTGGTATTGGTGCAGTTTTCACATTACTTACAATGATCGCTATCATAGTCCAAATTAGTAATTTTAAAAGAAGTAATGAGTTTTCAAACATATCTCAATTATCTCGAAGTCATCCTAATATGACAAGACAAATGATTTCTTTATTTAGTATGGAATTATTAATCAAATACATTATGCTTGTTTGATTATTATTAAGATTTGCTATTGCATTAAGAAGTCTTAGGTTTAAAAAATAACATTTTAATAGTAATTAGTATTTAACTCAATACATGAAATATGAAATACCTATATGGTAAAAATGCATTAGAATATCAAATAATAATAAATAAGGATGAAATTAAACAAGTTCATCTATATAAAACTAATAAATTTGAAATTAAAAATTTAAAGAATAAAGGAATTAAAATAAAAATACATCACGATTTTACTTTTTTTAATAATTTTAATAAAAATTTAAATCATCAATTTATTATTACTGAATTATTTTCCACAAACAAAGATGATTTAAATATTGATGACTATTTAAAAATTAACAATAATAAAAAGAACCATAGAATTGTTATTCTTGATTCTATTGAAGATCCACAAAATTTTGGTGCAATTTTACGAACATGTGAAGCTTTTGGAATAAATTGTGTTATCTATAAATCAGATAATCAAGTACAAATTAATGATTTTGTAATTAAAACAAGTATGGGTGCAATTAACAATATTAACTTAATTAAAGTTAATAATATATCACAAACTATAAAAAAGCTAAAAGAAAATAACTTCTTTATTTATGCCTCAGTTTTATCAGATAAAGCAATTTCAATTAATAAAATTAATTTTCCTAATAAAATAGCTGTAATTGTTGGTAATGAACATAAAGGTATATCAAGAATTTTAATTGATAAATCTGATCAATTAATTAAAATAGATATGTTTGGTCAAATACAGTCATTAAATGTATCAGTTGCTTGTGGTATATTAGCATATGAAATCACTAAAAAAAATTAAAAGGTTACCATTAATAATCGGTTCTTTTGATTCTTTACATCTAGGGCACAAAAAATTATTTAATAAAGCCGGCAATAAATTTAATATTTTATTAATTTGAACTGGATTAACAAAAGGAAAATATTTAAATAATTTAATGGAACGAATTAAAAATTTAGATTCTACTAACTATGAAAATTTATTTGTTTTTGACATTACAAAAAATAATTTTTGTGCAAAAAAATTTATTGAAAAATATTTAATAATGATAAATCCATCAAAAATTATTGTTGGTAGTGATTTCAAATTTGGTAAAAGATTAGATGGTAATATTAATTTATTAAAGCAATATTTTAAAGTAGTAACAATTAAATATAATCCGCAATATCAGACTAATAAAATTAAACAACTTTATGAATTAGGTAAGATAAATAAAGCTAATATTTTACTTAATCATGATATCACTTTTAAAGGTAAATCGATTCAAGGCAAACAAGAAGGAAGAAAATTAGGTTTTCCTACTATAAACATTCTTCTTGATAGAAAAAATAAAATTATTTTACTTAATGGAATATATGCTGGTGAATGCATAATTAATAATAAATCTTATAAATCTGCTATTTGTATTTATAAAAATAATAACGATAAACAATTAATCGAAATTCATTGTTTGAATACAAAAATTAAAAATAATTTCTATGGAAAAAATATAATTTTTAAATTAAGTAAATTTATTAATAAATTTACTTATGTTAATAATACAAAACAATTAAAAAATATTATTCAATACAATATTGAATTAGTTAATAAATACTTTGATGCTAAATTTTAGTAGATTTGATTATATTGTAAGTTTTATCGATATCATTAACAAAAATATTCTTACATTTACCAAATTTAAAACCTTCATCTTTACCATATTTTGGAATAACATGCATATGAACATGCATAACATCTTGTCCAGCTATTTTATTTTCATTACAAAGATAATTAAAACCTCATGGTTTTAATTTAGATTTACTTATCTTATTAGCAACATTTTTACAAAGTTCAGTCATAGCTGCTAAAACATCTACAGGTGTCTCACTAAAATATTGATAATGTTGTTTACTAATAATGATGGTATGACCATCAGCAATTGGATTAATGTCTAAAAAAGCAATTGCTTTTTCATTCTCATCAACAATTTTTGCAGGAATATTACCTTTAATAATTTCACAAAAAATACAGCTCATAATATATATAATATATTATATATACATAATATAATTGATTTGGAGAAGAATACGGCAATGGCAGCAATTAAATTACAAACAACAGCTGAAGATATTAGAAAAATGTCAGAAAATGAATGACAAGAATATCGTAAGAAATCTTGATTAAGAAAACGTGAATATTATAGTCAAGAATTACCTAATTACTATTTACCAAACCGTGAAGGTTATGCAAAATATCTTGAAAAAATTCAAGAAAGAATTAGCAAACGAAATCTCAAAAATGCTAAATAATTAAATTTTAAAATTTAATTTAATATAATTTTTAAGCTCTTCTTTCCCAAAATTATTAATAATCAAATCAATATTTAACTTGATTATTTTTTTTCTAGTAGAACCTAGTTGAAATGATTTAATTTTTTGTGAATTAATTTTAACATTAGTATTAAATAAATGCAATAAATTATCAATCATTAATAAAAATTGATATCGTGCAATAATGCTTGCAATAGCAACAGCAATATATTTAGATTCAGCTTTTGTTTCAAAGATATCGACTTTGTGTAAATAGTCATTAGAATTAATACTTAATTTATCCAAATAACTGTCATAATTTTGTTTAGAGCAATATTCATCCATTACAACTCTTTTATTGGTTAAATTATTTTTACTTTTAATACATGAAATACAAACATCATGTCCATATGTTTTCAAAATGTTAATGTTATGATATTGTTGATATAACAAATTGTATTCATTAGGATAAAATACTTTACATTCATATTTAACTAATTTCATTAATTTAGGGGCAATATCAAAAATGTCATTATCTTTAATTTTTTTAGAATCAGTTATTTTAAATTCTTTAAGTTTAGCTAAAATAGAATTATTGATATATGCTGCGCAGCATACAAAACCACCAAAATAATCTCCTGTGCCAACCTCATCACAACCAATATAATCACTTGCAATATGATCGCTTATAGATTTATCTGCATAATTAACATATGGCAAATTTAATTTTTTTACTAAATTAACTATATTTTTACCTTGTATTAAAATACTATTATTATTAAAAATTGTTAACTTACAATTATCAATTTCATATATGATTTTTTGTAAGTCATTATTAATTAATTTATGACATTTTTTAGATAAATTATTAATTAATGTTTCTCTCAATTTATCACTAATTTTATTAGTGTAAATAGACCTACTATACATTGGCATTTTTTTAGTCATAAAATATATTTAAATTATATACTTTTTTTATGAGTAATGACTTTGATAAAAAGGCTAAAGAGATATTAAATAAACAATTTAGACAAAAAATACATGGTGGCTATGATCCAGAAGATGTTGATCAATTTTTTGATGATGTAATAGTTTACATTAAAAAAATTGAAACTGATTATAATCAAATTAATGAAAAATTAAAAGATAATCAATCAATTATTGATGATTTAAAAAAACAAATTAATAATAAAGAAAATATTATTGCTTCTTTAAAAGAAGAATTGAAACATTACCAAGATGAAGGTTATTCAAATAAAATTTTAAATGATCGTGTTAATACACTTGAAAATACAATTAAAACAATTTATTTAAATTCATTAAAAAGTAATGATAATAAAAAAAATAAATAAAAGTTAAAAATTAATTTTTACCTAACGAACCAAAAACAGTCATTTTTTCAATAATTTTGTTTTTTATAGCTTCAGTACCAGGTTTTAATAATTTTCTAGGATCAAATCCTTTATTGGTCAAATTTAGGTCATTTTTTTGTTCGATGTATTTACGTGTTGCATCAGCAAATGCTAATTGGCATTCAGTATTTACATTAATTTTAGCAATTCCTAAAGAAATAGCTTTCTTTATCATATCATTAGGTATATTTGTGCCACCATGTAAAACTAATGCCATATGATTGGTTGCTTCAGCGATTTTTGATAATAATTCAAAATTTAAACCTTTTCAATTACTTGGATAAATTCCATGAATATTACCAATTCCTGCAGCTAGACAACAAATACTAAGTTTAGACATTTCAGCACATTCTTCGACATTTGCTTGCTCTCCTAAAGCAATTACACCATCTTCTTCGCCGCCAATAGTACCTACTTCAGCTTCTACAGTTGCATTGGTAGCTTTAGCTAATTCAATAATTTTGTTAATACGCTCAATGTTTTCTTTAAAATTGTAACTACTACCATCAAACATTACAGAACTAAAACCAGCTTTTAAAGCAGCAATTGCGCCATCATATGATCCATGATCTAAATGAAGAGCAATATTAACAGTAATATTCATATTTTGCATACAATTAGTTACCATATCAACAACATTTTTATAACCACACATGTATTTAGCAGCACCTTCACTAACACCAAGGATTATTGGTGAATTTGTAGTTTGAGCAGCCATTAAAGCAGCTTTAATTCATTCAAGATTATTAATATTTATGTGTGCAACTGCATAATGATTATCAACTGCTTTCTTAAGCATGTCGCTCATATTTACTAATTTTTGCATATATTATTCCTCTTCTTCAAATTCATTATTATCAAGTGAAGTTTCGTCATTGCTGTCAAATTCTTCATCATATTCTTGATTATTTTCTTCAGCTTGGAGGTCTTTATCTTTTTCAAGATATTCTTCTTCATCATCTGTATTTAACCCATACAATGTTTCTTCAATGTAATTTTTTTCACATTTGTCAAGGTTAAATTCACTTAAACATCATTTTTGTTTATTTCTATTACATAAGATGAAACGAGTATCTTGTGTTAAATCAGTGTAAAATTCTCCGATTAATTCTTCTGCATCATTTTTTTTGATTCTTGCTGCAGTTAATAATTTTGATCATAATTTGCTAAATTCAAATTGTTGACCACCAAATTCTTTTTTAGCTATCTCATATGCTTTATCAATTAATTGTTTTGCCATATTGACAATTATTATATTTATTAATTAGAATTAACAACTAATAGATTATTTTATTTTTTGTTAATTTTTTTAAGAAGATTATTAATGTCATTTTTATTCATTCCTAACATATTAAAACGTTTTAGCATTTGTTTATTATTACAATAACCAATATTTAATAAATCGCAAATCTTTTTTCTAATTTCATAACTATTTAAATTAAAATGTTGATATTCTTCTAATGATAAAGTATTTTTTACACTATTGTTTTTTTTAATATTTTTAAAAGCATTAATAATTTCTTCATCACTTGCTTCACAAACACCATTTTTTTTAATATCTTTTTTTCGTGTGACAAATGCTTCAAAATAATTATCAAGATGACTAATTATTTTTTTTCTAATTAATTCACCTTGATAATCAGGATCTAAAAAAAGGATAATTCCTCTATTAGTAGCTACTTTTTTTATTAATGAAATAGTTCTATTATTAATTGCAGAACCGTTGGTTTCAATTGTATCAACATTGAATAATCTTTTTAAGTGATTAGTATCACTTTTTCCTTCAACTACTACAACTTCTTTTATTATGGGTTTATTTTTTGTAAAAGTTGATGAAATTATTTTTTTTGTTTGCATATTGAGATAATGATTGATTTTCAGAAAAAATAATTTTAATTACATCAGCTAAGTAACTACTTACATCAACAATTTTAAAATTTTTATTTTTAATTTTGTAAACTGATTCAATGGTATTAGTTACATAAATTTTATCAATAATGTGTTGTTTCATCAAATTTTGAATTCTATCAAGAGCGTCCCTTGAAAATAAGCCATGAGTAGCAACAATATTTACTGTTTTAGCACCATTTTTTTTAAGCGCAATTGCTGCTTCACAAATGGTACCAGCTGTGTCAATTATATCATCAACAATTAAACAATTTTTATTCTTAGTGTCACCAAGTATGTTTAATATTTCAGCGGTATTTGGACGAACTCTTTTTTTATCAAGAATAATAATACCAGCATTTGGGATAAATTGACTTACTTCTCGCGCTCTTTTTACACTTCCATAATCAGGAGATACTAAAGCTAAATTAGTATGAACTATTTTCAAAAATTTAGATACACCTAAAGATCAGAGTCTTAAACTATCAAAGGGTATCTCATAAAAACCTTGAATTTGTTCAGTATGAACATCAATTGTTACAACATGATTTACACCAGCTATTTGTAACAAATTAGCAATTAATTTTGCTGTAATAGGTTCTCTCCCACGTGATTTACGATCTTGTCGAGCATAAGCTAGGTAAGGAATGATAGTAACAATTTCTTTAACATATGCACGTTTTAATGAATCTATGCAAACTAATAATTCCATTAAGTTTTCATTTACAGGTTTAGAAATAGATTGAATAATAACAATTTTTTTATGTCTAACAGTCTCATTTGGACAAACTAAAATTTCACCATCAGCAAAGTGAGAAATAGTAGTATCAATTAATTTAATTTTTAAATGTTGAGCAATTAACTTTGCAAGTTTTTGAGAACCTGAAAGTCCAATAATTCCAATATTTTTAAAACTCATACTTTTATTATATAAAGTATTTTATTTTACTAATATATGCTAATACAATTAAAATTTAGCAATTTCATTTAATAAGGTGAAACTACTCATTCACCACTGAAACCAAAATTTATAACTGATGATTCACCATTATAGTAAAAAGTACCCTTACTTGCTACATCTTTATTTCAATTTTCAAATGCACCAATTGGAGCATTTTCAATTATTTCATTATAACCAATTTTGATATTATTTAATGAATTACAACCTAAAAAAATACTACGGTAACATCCTTGAGATAATTCAATTGATGGTAATTCTGCACTAGTAATTAATCCACAAGCGCAAAACATAAAACTATAACAATCATTAGCTAAAGTCATTGCAGGAAGAATAGGGATAGTTGTTATTGAAGGACAATATGCAAACATTTCATAATAACAACTTTCAGCCATTTCTACAGCTGGTAACTGTGAAGGTATTTGGTTTAAACTTTCGCAGTTATAAAACATAGAATAGTAACAACCTTTTTTCAATTTATAAGCTGGTAAATCAGGTGCTTTTTGTAATGATGTACAATTAGCAAACATATATGTATAACAACTTTCAGCCATATAAATAGCTGGTAAATCAGGTGCTTTTTGCAATGATGTACATCCCTCAAACATATGTTCATAACAAAAATCATACAATTGCATTGCAGGTAATTCTGGTGCATTTACCAAACTAGTGCACTGAGCAAACATAAAAGAATAAGCACGATCTAAAATAGTTCGCGATGGTAATTTTGGAGCATTAACTAATGAAGTACAACCAAGAAACATTGATTGATAACAGTAGGGAGCTAAATTTGTAGCAATCAATTCAGGAGCAGATTCTAATGATGCACAATAACTAAACATTCCTCGATAACAAGAATGAGATAAACTAACTGCAGGTAGACTAGGAGCAAATACTAAATTTTCACAGTCCTCAAACATACTTGTATAACAATAATCAAAATTTAAATTGATTACAGGTAAGATTAAATCTTTTGCATTGATAGTTGCACTAGATCCTGCAAATAATTTATAAAAACAATGACTACAGTTAAAATAATAATTTTCTTGGCAATTTCCATCATCAATTAAACTCATTACATCACCACTTAAATTAACATTACCAGTTAATACTATTTTGTTTGTGTATGAGGATGATTGATTTCAAATATTGTGATTATTACCTTTTAAATATATTTTCGTACCACTTAAAATAATAATTTTTTCCTCATAATTTTTTCATACTAACCCATCATTTGAATATTGTAAATCACGAATTTTGTCATCTTGACCATTAGGATGGACAAATGTTAATGTTGAATCTTCTTTTGCTTCAATAGATAAATAAGAAAAATCATTCTCATTTGAATTATGTTTGCAACTAGATAAATAGTTTGCTATTGGCAAAATTATTGTATTTAAACTTAAAAATGATAAAAGAAAAAATTTACGGTTCATGTTTTTCATAATTAATTAATATTATAAATGATATTATCGATTATTTACTTTCTTAGACATATCATCAAGAATTTTCATTGTGGTATTAGTGATGATTTCAGATGTTTTTTGTGAGAGAAATTTATAATTTTTTATAGTATCCTCAACATTTTTGCAAACTATACCATCATTAGGCGAAACTCTTCCATTATGTTCAATAACATTTAATGAAAAAAATCCATTTAATAATGAATTACATGCTTTATATGCACAAGAAGGTTTAGCACCGTCACATGCAACATTATTCAATACACAAAGATGTGTATTAAGTAAATCATTAATTTTTTTTCATGATCAACCACGTTGGAAGGCAATTCCACAAATTGCACTAGGTGCAGCTGCAAAAGCACTTCCACACATAGCACATAAATGACCAATATTTGACTTAATGTATCAAGTAATATATTGTGCAAATAAAATAGATTGAAGTAATTTTAATTCATTAACTTTAAATAATTTAGCATATGTTGATAGAGTAACAAATATAACTATGCCATGGCTTCCAGAATTTGCAACAGTCATAACTTTAATTTGATCACCGAATAATCGTGCTTCAATTGCGGCTCCTACATTAATCAATATTTGGTTAGTCCAACTATTTTTTTTGTAATAATTATACTTATCATTAGAAATATTTATCAATGTGTTTGTAATTGATGTAGGGTGGGCATATTTTTTTCCTCATTTAACAGCATCGTTATTTACTTTTATTCCTTCTCTTAAAAAACTAACATCATTAATAGTTAATTTTTTAATGAAATTATAAATTTCTTCTAAGTCAATATCATTATTATGATCATCAAAATTTAATCCACATGAAGCAAGAGATTTATTATGTGCTTTTTTAATGGTTTCTTTACCATTCAATTTAGCCATTGTTATGTTATCATGATAATCTTCAATTTTAACTAATGCTTTATTACCACGATCATCACAAGCTTCTACAAGAGTATAAATTGGTTTTGCATTATAATCAATTCTTATTTTTATTTTGCCAGATTCAGCTATTTTTTTAACTAAAGAAATTTTTTCAATTGTCAAATCATTGACAATAGATAATTTTTTTTCAGGTGTTTTTAAAACAAATCCAGCTGCGGCTATAGCATACATCCCACATTTTCCTAAATTTGGTACACCAACACCAACATCATTACGATATATAGAAGTCGAAACTTTAACTGTTGCTTCTTTTAATTTACCTGGTAGTAATTGACCTGCTTTAGCACATGCTAATGCAACTATACCAATTTCAGTACAACCATATGACAATTGAATCTGATTTTTTGCTAATTCAATAATAAAATTTTTGACATTAAAGTTTATTTGATTTATTTTCATAATACTCTCACATATGTAAATATTATATTTTAATAAATATAAATTAATAAAACCTATCATCAAGTGATAAAAGAGTAAAAAAATAAATTTTTATATAATTTTATATTATGGCAGACATTATAAATGCGCGTGATCTAAGAGCAGGTAATACTTTTACATACAATAATAATTTATACCTTGTTATTGAAAATTCTTTTAACAAAACAGCAATGCGCCAAGGTATAGTTAAATGTAGAGTTAAAAATTTAAGAACAGGTGCTATCACTACTGAAGTTCTTACAGGTGAAAAAGTAGAGAAAATAATTTTAGATATAATTAAAATGCAATATTCATATGAAGATGGAGATAATTTTGTTTTTATAGATAACACAACATATGAAACAATTGAAATTCCTAAAAATCGGATGCAATATGAAGCAAATTTCTTAGATGAAAATGTTGAAGTAACAATTAACAAATATGGTGATGAAATTCTTGGTATTTCTTTGCCAGACCAAATTGTTTGCACAGTTGCAAAAGCTGAAGATGCAGTGCAAGGAAATACAGTAAACACTGCACAGAAAAAAGCATGATTATCGTCAGGATATGAAATTACTGTTCCACAATTTATTAAATCTGGAGAAAAAGTAGTCATTGATACAAAGTCAGGTAAATATGTTGGAAGAAATTAATTGCACTATTAAAAATAAGTATGGTCAAATTATTTATAGTAAAAGAGTTTTAACTCTTGTTATAGATAATATTTTGAAATATGTAGGAATTGATTATAAATTTAAATCAATTGAATTTTCTCATTTTATTAAAAATACATCAAGTCAAAAAAATTTAATTATCACTTTATCAAAAAATAATGGTGAATGTTTTTACATTAATAAAATATGTGATATGCAAAAATATATATATTCACTTATTAATAATTCTTTATGTATCCAAAACTTTAATTTCATTTTAGTTTATGAATAAAAATTTACCACAATGAAAAAAACGTTTAGATATTGTTAATATTATTTACCGTGATATTTTAACTAATCACAACAGTGATAAATTAAAAAATAAGGAATATGCTTTTGACAGTGAAGAATTTACATACAACCAATTGAAAATTATAGAAAACTACTTTCAAAATTATGATAGTTATAAACAAAAGATCATAGTTTTGCTTGATGAATCATGAAGTTGAGAAAGAGTTAATCCATATACAAAAGCATTAATTATGTGTGCAATTGCTGAGCATAATGCCATTAACACAAAAAAAGCAATTATAATTGATCAAGCGCTTAAAACATGTGATCATCGCGGGTTAATTAAAGATAAAAAATTTATCAATGCCATTTTAGAAAAAATGCTTAAAATTAAATAAAATAAAAATATGGAGAAAACTACTAATAATTCGTTAAATACTAGCAATAATGTTGATTTAGTAAATGATAAATTCAAAGATAAAAATTTTAAATTATCCTCTCTATATTATTTGTTTTTTGTCGCATCTATTATTGTTGTAATTGGAGCATGTGTGGCATTAGTTCTTCAGCATAATTATGAAAATTCAACAAAAAATGAAATTCAATGAAAACTACCAACTTTAATATGTAATGTTATTGCATTGATCTTTGTAGCAATTTATTTTTTCTTGCAATTAAAAGTTATTGCTCCAAAACAATATCATGTAAAGAAAAAATGATTTTATATCTTCCTTGCAGCAATGATTTCTTTTTGTACAATGTTGGTTGTATCTATTTTTGTTATTTATATCTCTACATCTAACAATATATCTACTCACAAAAAATTAGTTATTGCTAATTTAGTTATTGTTGGAGTTTGATCATTAATAAATACTGGATTGTGTCGCTATTCACTTTTTCATATTGAAAAAGATATATTTATGCGTAAACATGGAATTGATGTCCAAAATCAAATTAAAGAAAAAAAGAATCATGACTTAAATCAAGAAAAAATTGCTAAATTAAGTGATGATGAATTTAAAAAATTAAAAATTAAAAATGATGAAATAAATGATCATTCACAAATTGATAAACCAACTACAGGATTAGCTGACAAAGCTGAAATATTTTAATGCTTAAGACTTTTTATATTATTAACCTTGGCTGCCGAGTTAATTTATATGAATCTATATCCATTGCTGGACAAATGATTAATTGTGGATATAAACAAGTTAAAAATATTAACAATGCTGATATTTGTATCATAAATACTTGTTCTGTTACTAGTCGTGCCGATGCAAAATCACGTTATTTCATCAATAAAGCAAATAATATAAAACAAATTAATTTAATTATTATTTGTGGTTGTTTTAGTCAAATTAATTATGAAAAAATAATTAACAAAGCTCATATTATTATCGGTAATGTTTACAAATCAAATATTACAAAATTAATTAATGAATATTTAAAAAAACAACAAAAAATTATTAAAATAATTGAACCCAATCTCATTACAAAATATGAATCTTTCCCATCTTATTCATATGATAATAACACTAAAGGATTTATAAAAATTCAAGATGGATGTGACTATATGTGTTCATATTGTTTAATCCCGTTTGCCCGTGGAAGACAACGTTCAGTTAGTCCGGAAATAGTTATTAGTACAATTGAAAAACTTATTAATGAAGGAATTTATGAAATAGTATTAACTGGTGTTAATACAGCCGGATACAAATATGAAAATTGCTCATTTTATGATTTATTAAAAATGATTAATGAATTACCAGGAGATTTTCGTGTTAGAATTTCATCAATTGAACCTTTTCAAATTTCACATGAAATTATTGACTTAATAACTTCAAATAAGAAACGATGAGTACAAGAATTTCATCTTTGTTTACAATCAGCTCATAATAAAATTTTACTTTCAATGAATAGAAAATACACAATTGAACAATTTTATGAACTTTGTAAATATATTCGAACAAAAAATAAATTAGCCTCTATTTCTACTGATTATATTGTTGGTTTTAATAATGAAACTATTGATACATTTAATTTTTCAATTAAATGATTAAATAAAATTAAATTTTCTTTCATGAATATTTTTCCATATTCACAACGGCCTTTAACATTATCAGCGAAAAAAAATGAAAATGTTGTTGATTTAAAAACAAAATTTATTTGAACTAAAAGACTACAAGAATATGCTAATAAATGAACTCATGAATATTTAAAAAAATTTATTAATAAAATAGTAACAGTATACTTTGAAAAAAGCAAAAATAATACACAATCAAATGGATATTGTGAATATTTTTTCAAAGTTTATGTTAATACCAAAACAAATTTAAATAAAAAAGTATTGCCTGTAAAAATTATTAAATTGGAAGGTAATAAACTATATGGTAAAATTACTAACACACATTAGAAATTTTCTTCTTCTTAATATACTTATACATACAAATACAAAAAATTAAAACACTAATCCCTAAAACTATTGCAAGAATAATATTAATTATTTGTTTTTCATCATTAACTACATATTGCAAAATTATTTCACGGTAAGGATAGGAGATTTTTGCATTTAAAGTTTTTTTATTTAATACTTCTAAAGTTATTTTCATTTGATCTTCATAAAATTTTTTGAATGCTGGAGACAACTCAATAAGATTTGTTTTAAAATTATCAATAGTAATTTTATTCAAATTTTTACCAAGCAAGTAATTTGTATTGATTTTCTTAATATAAATAGGTTCAAAGTCTTTAATAACAATGTTTTTATTTAATAATAGTGAATAATTTTCATCATTAACTTTGATTATTTGTAATTTAATATATCCTTTTTGTTCATCAATTTCGTTTACTTTATAAGAAAATTTTATTGATATATTATTTCCAAAATAATTATCAATGATACAATCAATTATTTCATTATCTAATTCATTGATATTCAAACCATATTGATATGTAGTAACAGGAATATCATTAAATTGCGACAAATTTATTTTTCTAAATCCAGTGTAATTTCTGACATTGCTATTAATTTTTATTATTAAGTTACCTAATAAATCATTACCAATTAATTCAATTTGATCTTTACTTATAACATTTCTATTTAATCTCATATTTTGATCATCATATACATAAACAAAATTATTGACAATATCATTTAAAGTTAAGTAACTTGGAAAATTATTTAGCAATGTTTTTGGTACATCTAAAAATTCTACATGGTCAATAATTGGTTCATCTATTGTCATGTAACCATTTTCATAAGGAATTATATGTGAAGAAGAAAATTTGTAATTAAAATTATAAGTATATTCTGGCAAATAATAATATTCACTATTATTTTCATTAATATTTATTGAATTAATTTTAAAAGCATATTTATTTTGGTTGTTAGCAAAAATCTTAATTTTAGCTAAATGATTTAGTAAATCATTTGTTGTGAATTGTTGATTATAATCACAATAAGTTTTATTATTATCATTCCATGTAGAATAATTAATTGTAAAATTAATCATTCCTTCATTAATAATTTGTGTTAAAATATGAGCAAATTGATTTAAACTACTAATACAAAATTTTTCTAATAAAAGATTAATTTTTGGATTGTGTAATCTAATCTTTTCATCTAATTCTTTTTTATTTTTAACATTTGTTAAATACTCAATATTATTACCATCAATTTGACCAGTATCAACATATCTATTAAAGTACTCTTCTATTTCATAATCAAAAGAATTATTTTTAGCATTTTGGTAAATAGCAGAATTTATTAATGTATTGTACTCATTATTAATTTGTAATAATTCTGGATTAAATCCAAATGATAATGTATGTTGATTATAATCGATGTTATTAATAGTCACTAATTGTTGACAATTATATGTATTGACAAATTTATTAGCTAAATTATTTACAATTGGTTGTAATGTATATACAAATCTACTTACGTAGTTATAAACTACATATACATATTGTGTTTCTTTAACATATACATATGGCAATGCTACTATGTCATAGTTCTCATTATTTAATTCTTTATTAATACCACGTATGAAACTAATTTTTTCATTTACACCATATTTGTAAGATGCATCATCTCCGTTTTGTCACACTTTTATTGCCTTTAATTGTTTAATACTTTGCTTCTTTTGTCAAATAAGATTAGTTTCAAAATTTATGTTGCTAATATCATTAGTTCAAGCGGTTTGATTGTTTTTTGTAAGATAAAGATAATCTTTAATTGGTTTATCTCATTCTACTAATCTTTTATTTGAATCATAACCATTATCTCCCCACATGTATGATCCTGAATTTTGTTTTGTATCTTTCTGTTCTTGTTGAATATTATTCAATCATAAATTATTTTTAATTTCATTTAAATCATATGGCCAAAATATTTCTTTTGTCGAGAGTGAAAAATTTACATTTTTCCTATTGACATTTGTTATTTTTGGTGAAGGACTATTATCATGTCAATATAGGGTTTGTTCAGCCGAAAAATGATTATTTATAAAATTTTTTTTATTTTTTTCGTTTTTTATGATACTCTTATATATGCTGTGAGTTGTTGATGTATCAATACATTTGCAGTTTAAGTTAATTCAGATGCCAACTACCCATGTGGTAGTTAGTAGTGAATAAAAGTAAGTTAAAAATCTAATAAATTTCATTATCTTTGCATTTATTCATATTGTTTTTTTAACAAATTGTTACTGATTAATTTAAATAATTCTGTTTTTAAACAGAAGATAGTTCTTTGAAAACTAAATAGAATCCGTCAATTTTTTGAGAGTTTGATCCTGGCTCAGGATTAACGCTAGCGGTATGCCTAATACATGCAAGTCGAGCGAAGGTAGCAATACTTTAGCGGCAAACGGGTGAGTAATACGTATCTAATCTACCCTTTAGAAAGGAATACCAAATCGAAAGATTTGCTAATACCTTATAGGACATTAATTCGCATGAAAGAATGTTTAAAGTTCCGTTTGGAACACTTTAGGATGAGGGTGCGGCTTATCAGATAGTTGGTGAGGTAATGGCCCACC
>DFHG01000007.1 GCA_002372615.1 Mycoplasmataceae bacterium UBA3729
GGAGAAGATGGACCAACTCATCAACCAATAGAACAACTTAATTCATTAAGATTGATTCCTAATCATTATGTGATTAGACCATGTAATTTGCAAGAATGTATTGTTGCTTTACAAATAGCAATTTATTCAAAGAATACACCAACAAGTATTGTTACTTCACGAGGCGAATTTATTCAATATCCTACTAATGACATTAATCAAGTTTATCGTGGAGCATACATTATTGATGATGAAAATAAATATGATGTAACTTTATGGGCAACCGGTAGTGAAGTTGCAACAGCATTTGAAGTAAAGAAAATTCTTAAAAAAAATAAAATTAATGCACGTATTGTTTCTGCACCATGTATGGAAATTTTTAAAAAACAAACAGAAGAGTATATTACAGAAATTAAAGGTAATAAACCAATAGTTTCTATTGAATTTGGTACAACTAATTATTGAGAAGGATTTGCTAAATTATCAATTGGAATTAATGAATTTGGTGTTTCTGGTAGTGGGGTAGATAATATTGCTAAATTTAAATTGACACCAAAAGATATAGCTAAAAAAATTGTTAGTTTATTAAATTTAAAAAATGAGAAAAAAAGGAGAAAATAATATATGGGAATTGGATCTTGAATAGGAATATTAATTGCTTGTATTGTAGTTGCAATAATTATTGGTGTTATTATTGGTTTTAAAGTATCTGGTAAAATTTATAAAAAACAAATGCGTGAAAATCCACCAATTACAGAAGAACAGATTAAGCAAATGTATACACAAATGGGAAGAAAACCATCTGAAGCACAAATTAAACAAATAATGAATAATTTTAAACGTAAAATTAATGAAAAAAACTAATATAGGTTTTATTAAATCTGCATTTTCTTCAAATGAATGAATTAATGATGATATAGTTGAAGTTGCTTTTGTTGGTAGAAGTAATGTTGGTAAATCATCTTTAATTAATTCTTTAGCTAAAAAGAAAATTGCCATTGTTTCTAAAACTCCTGGCAGAACACAATTAGCTAATTTTTATGGATTCAATAATTTTAGAATTATTGATTTACCAGGTTATGGATATGCAAAAGCAAGTAAGTTTAAAAAAGATGACTTAATTAAAGTTATTGATAACATATTATTATTTAGAAAAAACTTATTTACCATTTATTTAATATGCGATATTAATGTTGTTACAAAAACAGATTTAGATGTTTATAACTATTTATCAAAAAAGTTTAAACATTTATATATTGTTTTAAATAAAGCAGATAGATACTCATTAAAATTTTATAAAAATAATCTTACAAAAATTTCACATTATTTAAATGTAGGCATAGATAAATTTATCATTACAAGTACATTTAAAAATTTAAATATTAATTTTCTTTTAAATCATATTAAACAAACAATTTAATTTTCTAAAAATGTTGAAAAATTAATACTAATAATCAATATATGAATAAAACTGAAATTAAGATTTTTATTTCATTTTTAATATCATTGATAGTGATTTTATTATCTTGTATCATTTTTTTCATTAAAATCAATGTATTTAAAATAGCTAATCTTGTTAGTGATGGCAGTGTGCAGATTATTTCAGTTAATAAAAAAATACACAATTATATTCAAAGACAATCTGAATATAAAATTTATAAAGTAAATGATATAGTTGAGCAAAATCAAATTAATGCATATTTGTATTATGCTGGTTTTGAACATGATTGCTTTAATTACTATGTAAATAATGTAGATGGTTCCTTATTACCATTAGGGATTTATCAAGTTAATGTAAATTATGTTGATATTGTATTTTATGAATATTGGTTATATTTTACCTAATATATAATACTACCATGCTTACTATTTCTTCAATTAATTTTCTAACAAAAATTAAAAAAATTAATGTTGATGTAGTCATTAATATTAAAAAAATTGCAGCAATAATTAATAAAAAATTATCTATTAAAGAACATTGTTATTTTGATTTAAGTTTCATTAATGAAACGGAGATAAAGAAAATTAATAATAAATACCGACATATTAATAAATCAACTGATGTAATTTCATTTGCTTTACGTGATGCAAAAACTACACCACATTCATCATTATTAGGAGAGATATTTGTGTGTCCTGGATATATAAATAATCATCTTTATGAAAATTTTTCATTTGATGAACAAATTCTATATGTTTGTATTCATGGGATTTTACATTTATTAGGATATGATCATATTAATAAAATTGATGAAAAAAAGATGAATACATTACAAGATTCAATTTTTAATAATTTATTAAAGGTAAACCATGCAAAATAAAAAATCTGGAACAATTGTTATTACTGGTAAACCAAATGTTGGTAAATCCACATTCATTAATCAAATTGCTAAAAACAAAATAGCAATTTGTTCACCTAAACCACAAACTACTCGTGATAAAATTTACTACATTTACCACGATAATGATAGTAATATTGCTTTTATCGATACTCCAGGTTTTCATATAGCAAAAAATAAACTTGATGAATATTTAAATGAACAAATCAAAACTTCATATAAATATGCATCAATTTTTGTATTAATGATTGATTTAACAAGAGAAATCGATGAAGAGGATTTGAAAGTTATTAATTTAATTAAATCAATTAGAAATAGAAAACTAATTTTAGCTCTTAATAAAAAAGATAAAGTAAATAATGAAATTATTAATAAATATATTGATCAAATTAATAAACTTATAGAAATAGATAAAACACTTGTTATTAGTGCTAAAAATAATAATGACATAAATGAAATTTTAAAAGTTATTAAAGATTACTTACAATATGATGAAATATTAATTGATGACAACCTATCAGATGATTTTATTATTACAGAAACTATAAGAGAGGAAATAATTTTTAATTGTTATAAAGAAATTCCTTATTCTACTTTAGTAAAAATACAAGATAAGAGTTATGATAAGATTAAAAACATTTTTACAATCTATGCAAACATAATTGTAGAAAAAAATTCTCAAAAACCAATTTTAGTTGGAAAAAATGGAAGTATGATTAAAAAAATAGGCACTAATGTAAGAAAAAAACTAAGCAATTATTTTGATTGTAAAATTGTATTGCATTTGTTTGTCATTGTCGAAAATGATTGGAGAAATAATAAAAAAATATTTTTAAATAATTAATTTTATGGCTGAAACAATCATTAAAGGTTATTTAATTAATAAGATAAATTATCATCTTAATGATGAAATTATTACTTTTATTGGTGTTGATGGGATTAAATATACATGTATATCATTAGGTAGTAAAAAAATCAACTCAAAAAATGCCCGCAATCTATTTATTGGTAGTTTAATTGAATTTGAATTTTTTAAAGCCAGAAGATCCGATAAAATTAGTAAATTAAAAAAATGCCATATTATTGAAAGTATTGATTGGAAGATGGAACAATATACTCCTTTTAATTTGTTATGTGAATGTGTTAATAAAGAGCAATCATATGATTCAATTTTATTTGATTTTTATAAAACATTATTAGATTTAGTAAAGAAAGATGAATATTGTGAAGAAGAAAAAATATTAATTATTCTTCATAAATTTTGCATTATTAATGGAATATCTTTACATGTCGATTCATGCATTGAATGCAATTCTCCAATCCTTAAGACAATAAGTTTTAAAAAGCATGGAATGTTGTGTAATGTTCACTTTGATAGAAAAGCTGATAAATTGTATGATTTAAATTTAACAAAATTATTTTTTTATTTATTTAAAAATAAATATTCAGAACTAAAAAAATATCACTCTCAATTTAAAAATGGCATCAATTTATTGAAAACTTATATCCAAGATAATGTTGGAATATATTTATCTACTTTAAATAGTTATTAATTATTTTTGTTTATTTCTATCAAATGATCAAATAACTTTTCTTGTAATATATTTGTTGAAAGATTATCAATTAATTGTTGATTCTTTTTAATTTCTTCTAATTTTATTCCATATGCATTTGTAATATTAATTAATTGCTCATCAATTTCTTTTTCTTCTATTTTAATCTTAAATTTATTTAACAATGAACTAATTCCGAATGTAATTAATAATTCATTTTTTGCATTTGTTTCTAATTTTTTTGCATATTCTTCTAATGATGAGAAACCTTTAGATTTAAAAACATCTTCAATTTTCTTTTTGTTACTTTTTGCATTATTAATTTCTTTTGAAATAATTTGATTTACATAATGATTAACCATTGATTGAGGAATGAAATTAATTTGAGTATTATTTTTAATATGGTTAATGATTTCTTCAATAGGTTTTTTCTTAGCTAATAAATTTTTTTGTTTAAAAATTGCATTTTTAATAAATTTTCTTAAGTCATTTTCAGTTTCAATATTAGGAATTTGTAATTTTTTCAAATATGCCGCATCCATTATTGGAGCTTTAATATCATTTACTTCTTTGATTTCTAATTCAAATTCAGCAGGTTTATTAGCAAGTTCTTTTTTAATATAATCTTTAGGGAAAACAACATTAATTTTTTTCTTATCACCTTTTTTCATTCCAACCATTTGATCTTCAAATCCTGGAATAAAAGTATTTGATCCAATTTCTAATTCAAAATCTTTTGATTCACCACCATCAAATGGTTTGTTGTCAACAAAACCCTTAAAATCAAATTTGACCATTGTTCCTTTAGCAATAATACCATCTTTTTTTTCAGAAAGCATATAATCTTCCCTTAGCATTTGTTTTAATTCACTATTTACTTCATCATTAGTTACTTCTGGTTTTTTATAATGAAGTTTCATTTTGTCAAAATCTTTAACTTCCACAATTGGATGATTTTCAAATGATATTTCAATTTCTACATCATTTTGATCCATCTTATTAATTTTAGAAGCAAATGAATTTGGTATAATTTTTAATTTATCCTCTTGTGGAATTAATTTAAAAAATTCTTTGTCAATTAAATTTGATATTTTGTCTATTGATGCTCCAAATATTTTTTCATTAGTAACATATTCACTAGCTATTTTGTCTGGAACATTGCCTTTTCTGAAACCTTTAATTTGTAAATTTTTCTTTAAATCTTTTTTTGTTGAATTAAAAATTTCTTTTCATTCATTTTGCTCTAATTTAATTACATATTTAATAGTCTTTTCTTCACGGTTAATATGGTCAATTTTCATAAGTATTTTTATTATATGAAATATATTAAATCTTATTTAATGTTATTTTTTTAAGTCAATTTTTGTATTGCTTTTCATTAATTGATGTTAACATAGGAATATATTTTTTAATAGTTGCTATTGGCAAATCTCATCATTTTAATTTATTTAATAAATTAATTGTTTCAATATCAAAGCGTTTTTTTATTATTTTGATAGGATTACCAGCACAAATTGTGTAATCAGGCAAAGATTTTGTTACAGTTGAATTAGTTCCAATTATTACTCCGTTACCTATTTTTACACCAGGCATAATAGTAACATTATCACCTATTCATACATCATTGCCAATAATTGTGTCACCTTTGTTTTTAAAACATTCTATTTTTGGTTTATTTGTTTCTCATCCCTCCATAATAAAAAATGGATAAGTCGATAAACTATCAATTTGATGATTTACACCATTCATGTAAAATTTGACATTTTTACCAATTTGACAAAACTTTCCAATAATTAATTTATCATTGTAATGATCATAATGTCCAATGATATTGTGACTAAAATTTCTATCAGCCGCATAGGTGAAATCTCCAATAATAATCTTTTTATTGTCGATAATATTTGCTGGGAAAATTACATCATATGAATCTTTGACCGGATTAACAATTCTAGGATTTGGTAATTTATTTAATTTTTTATATGTCATTGGTATTCCTTTGAATTATTATTAAAACAGGATTTTAATACATTTTCTGATATGTCTCTTTTATTAACATTTATACATTCATTACAAAGTGAATTAACTAACATAAATAAATTACTATTTATTTTTTTTGGATAAAAGAAAGAATTTAATTTATGAAAAAAAGCTACATTATTAATTTTTGTACATTCAGCATTATTAATTAATGATGAAAAATGTGAATTACTCATTAAAAAATGAGAAATTATGATATCCTTATTTTTAATTTTTAATCTTCTCACAATTAAAAAATCATTATTGTATAATAGTTTCATAGAAACTATTATACTTATTAAAAAAAGTGATATTTAAATTGTTTTCAAAATATTTTAATAAGATGTTAAGAAATTAATAAAATCTGAAGCAAAAGCTAGCTTATTTAAATATGTTGAATTAATTAAAATATTGATTGTATCAACATCATTCAAATTTTTAATATTTTTTCGTGCAACCATTATAAATTGATTAGGAAATTTTTGGAAAGATTGTTTGATGAATGAATTAATTAATGGATTTATTTTTTGATAATTAATTTTGTAAATTTTAGTTTTGTTTTTTATTTCATATGGTAATTTTTTGGTCATTGTCATTAGAATACTAATTTTTTCAATAAGACTCAATTTGCCATAATTTAATTTAGAATGATTTATTTTTTTATTAGTTGGTGTTGTTACCATAATTTTAAGTTGATTATCAAAATCTTCTTTAATATCTTCTTGGAAATTATGAATTTTTTTTCTCATATCAATCAATTTATTGAGTTTAGTGATATTTTTAATTTTACGATATTTCATGTAGTATATTTTTAAAAAAAGTGCATAAAGTCCAAAAACTACAGCAACAATATCATTGATAAGTTGAACTAGTAATAAATTTCATTCAATTTTATCTTTTGGAAGAATTAGATAATCATGGTTAATCAATCAAATGTAAATGAACATAACTTGATATATTGTTCAACCGACATTACATAATATGAAAAACACATATAACCAAATAGATGAATTGTCAGCATATTTGTTTTTATGTAATTTTATAACCTGTGGTACAAACATTACCAAACCAATAACTATTGTGACTAATAAAAAAATTAGTGATATCCAAAATAAAATGTTTCCTATCATATATTAAGTAAATACTATAATACAAAATAATTATAATTAAAAAATAATATACTAATTCTATTATGCGAAAAAGTAATAAAAATGGTAGAAAATTTAATTGATCAATAATTGGATTTTTTTCAGTTATTTTAATGATTTTATCTTTTGGTGTTATTACACTTTTTTCATCATTAAAATATATTAAATCTAATGAATATGAGAAATCATATAATGTTCGATTTGAATTTGATGCTTACTCTACCGAAAATCCAACTACCCCTCATAAATCTGATGCAGATTTTCCTAAAAATCAAGCCACTATTGATGAATACACTAAGAAAATGCAAAAACTTGCTACTTCTTTTTCATCAACATTATTGGATAAAGGCATTTCAAGTGGTAATGTTTATCCTGAAGTTTACTTTGATGAAAATGATAAACTTAGACTTTTTTTAAATGCTTCAATTAATAATTTAAAAGTTGCTTCAAGTGACCCTGAAATTAATAAAGATGATCGTGAAACAAAAAAATTCGATATCACTCCAAGTAACATGTATTACAACACAGTGGATAATAACCGATTCACAATCATTTATTCTGATGGATATAAAATTGATAAAAAGGCTGATGATGATGATGAAAATCCAAACAATTTTCATGCAGATATAGATGTTGGTAAAGATTTTGAACGAGCACGATTATATATGTGAGATATCAACGGTGGTATTACTGATGATAATTTAAAAATTTCATTAAGTCCTTCAAAAAAGAAAATTTATATTCGTTTAGATAATCGTTATTCATTTGGTGAAAAAATTAAGGATGAAGATATATATACAAAAAATTCTATAAAAGATATTTTTTATACTGCAGCACAAGATGATTCAGAAGAAGAAGAGTTTGTTCCATTTATGTATATTATTCGTAATTTAAGAGGAATGATTAATGAAATTCAATATATCTCTTACATTACAAAGATTTATAAAAATATTGATGATCGTGAAAAATGTGGATTTAGTTCACCAGAAGATTTTAAACGTATTAGAGATTCTTATTTTCAATTATCAACAGATCAAATTTTACTAGGTGAATATGTAAATAATAATGCTACAAAATTTAAATATGAAATCGAAAAACATGGTATTGGTGAATTTGCTTTTGATGATGGTGGACAATATGGTTTTCAAAATGATCCTTATTCGGTTTTAAATATTGAAAACAATTTTGCTAGAAATGAAGTTAATGCAAATAATAATTTAACACTAATTAACAATAACAATTTTGCATGTAGTAACATTTTTAGTATATTCCAGACAATGGGTACAATTGAGAACCCTCAACCTGGTAAATCAACTAGTGTAACATATACTTTCCTAAAAAAATACATTATTGGTGTTGTAAATAAAGAAAATTACTTAGATTATTTACCTGATAAAAATCCATCTAAGT
This sequence comes from Mycoplasmataceae bacterium UBA3729, assembly GCA_002372615.1. Lineage (GTDB taxonomy): Bacteria > Bacillota_I > Bacilli_A > Mycoplasmatales > Mycoplasmoidaceae > Malacoplasma_A. Next base: position 8,446 of record DFHG01000007.1, read on the forward strand.
CATCAGTTGATTCAGATGGTAAGTGATTAGTAATTAATGCAGAAAATAATGAACAATTTACTGCATCACAATTAAAAAAGCATTTAGCTGAAAATGCTTCTGAATTTCCTTTGTTAGATATTGCATATCCATCATTTGCTCCAAATGAAGAATCAATAAAAAATATTAATAGAAATGGTTTATTATCAAATTTAAATGTTTCAGAAATTACTCCAAATTTTAATAAATCTGTTTTATCTATTTCATCATTATTAACTTCAATCATTTGTTTAGTAGTATTTGCTTTAATTGTTGGAATCATTATTTCTATTTTATATCGAGTACCTGGCTTTGTTGCTTTTATATGTAATTTATTACCAGCATCTTTACTTTTCTTGATATCAATTTTTTCAGGATTTGGAATTACATATGTTCTTTTCATTGCTGCCTTTTGTATTTTTGCATTAGGTTCAATTAACTCAATTTTAATATTAAATAAACTGAAGAAGCAAGTACTTAGTCATAAAACTATGAACCAAGCGATAATTGCTGGTTTTTCTAAATCATTTTTTATCTCATTAGATCTTCATGTTGTTACTTTATTATTAGGTATTTCGATGTTATTTTTTAATGTTGGTTCAATTCTTGTATTTGGATTATCACTTATTATTAGTTCATTAATTTCATTTGCATTTGTTTATGGAATTAATTTCTTAATTAACATGTCATTGTATTGTAATAGTTTTGGTATGTATAAATTTAATTGGTTAACACGAGAACCATCTAATTACAATTCATTAGATATTAATCCAAAATATATCAGTCCATTGGATAAAAAAATAGCTAATATAAAAACAAAAGGTTTTGATGATGATAATTATGTAAGTAAATTAAAATTTGTTAATAAATTTAATTTAAGTGGAAAATCTCTATTATTACATATAGGTATTTTTTTAATTTTAGTAGTTATTGGTATTAGTATTTTTATTCTTTTTGGTTATAATTCATTTGATTTTTCAGGTGGAACAAGAATTATGGTACAAAACCTTAATGGGATCACTAAGAACCAAATTATTGATTTATTGATTTCATTAGGATATAAACAATCATTCTGACATAGCATTAGGTCAAATGTTGATTTCTTCTCACTAGAAACTACGCACACATTTACTATAAGTCAAATTGAATCTATCCGTGCAGTTTTAATTAATTTAATAGGAAATGGTGGAAGCGTTTATGTTCAAAGCATTAATCCAACCTTTGTAATTGATTTGACTAAGATTTTTGCTTATGTTATTTCAGTTTATGTTGCTTTAATGACTGTATACTTACTAGTTAGATACAATTGATTTGTTATTGTGCCATCATTAATCTATTTAATTATTAATGTTGCCTCTATTGCTGCATTATTAATTTCTACACGATTGCAAGTTAATGTTTATGTAATTTATAGTTTTATTATGTTGGTAATATTAAATTATGGTTTACTTTTAGCAATGCTTTCATCTATTTTAAATAAATGAGTTAAGAAAAATCCATTTGTTTATATTGATTTACAAAATATTATTAAATACCAAATTAATATTTACAATGATAATCAACAATTATTCATTATCATTGCTTTATGTTTACCAGTATTAAATATTTTATTTATGCCTTCTATACTTTTGTATGATTCTATAGTATTACTTTTAGGGGTAATTATAACTATTGTTGCATTAAATCACATTTTCCCTATGATACTATATGGTTTTATGAACCTTTATAATGCATATAGAATTAAAGTTAAAACAATTCAAGCTAATACTGAAAAACGTAATTTTGATAAGATTGATGAAGATTTAATTGATACTATTAACTGTAACACAAAAAATAGTAAATAAAATTATAATATTTTAGGGGATTGATTAAGTATACATGAAAAATAAATGTTCAGCTATTTCTTTAATGTTGAAAAAAAGAATAATTGATGTAAAAGATTTTCCTAAAAAAGGAGTTCTTTTTAAGGATATTACCCCCGTTCTTGAAGATCCAAAAATATTTAAAATAATTACTAATAAATTATATGATCTTTCAAAACAAACAAAGTTTGATACTATTGTTTCTCCAGAAGCACGTGGCTTTTGGTTTGGATTGCCATTGGCAATGAAAGCAGGCGCCTCTTTTATTCCTGCAAGAAAACCTTACAAATTACCTCGTAAAACTATTTCTCAATCATATGAATTAGAATATGGGGGAAACAAACTAGAAATTCATAAAGATTCAATTAAACCTAATTCTCGTGTATTAATTGTTGATGATTTATTAGCTACAGGTGGGACAATTAAAGCTATATACAAAATGGTAAAAAAATGTAAAGCTAAAGTTGTTGGTTGTGCTTTTTTAATAGCATTAAAATCATTACCAGGAATTAAACTTATTGAAAATGAACTTGGAGTTCCTTGTATTAGATTGGTTGAATTTTAGATGATTTAATGCTGAATTAGTTTAGTGGTAAAATAAGTGAATGGTAATCACTTGCCTCAAGTTCGATTCTTGAATTCAGCACCATATTTGGTAGTAGCCAAGCGGTAAGGCAACTGGCTCTGAACCAGTTATACGTTGGTTCGAATCCAACCTACCAAGCCATTTATAATAACCAAAAATTAGAGATTTTTGAGATTTGCAAAATTAAATTAAAAATGTATTATCTCATCTTTTTTAATAGATATATTAATTTAAAAAAATTTACAATAATGTTAAAACAAATGTATCTAGTAGAATATATTCTCTATATCAATTAAGTTTTTTAATGTTTTAAATTATTTAGTTTAACTATTCTATTAAGATTTGTTTTTAATGTATTTACATCACTTCTTAAATTGGAAACATCAGTTTTAATACCATTGACATCACTTGACATTCCTATCACAATTTTAGCTAATTTATCTAAAGTCATTTTATTTTTAACTCCTGGTTTTCTTCCACCATTACCACCAGAACTATTTTTAACTTTAATCTTTTCAACGGTTACTTGTTTACCAATAATCCTTTTATCAATATTGGTATCTATTATCTTATATTTAGCATTTTTGCTATTGTACATATTTGTATATATTATATATTGCCTCAGAGTTGAGTTATTAAACTTAAATGATGTTATAAAAGTGAGCAAAATTTAATAGTTATTATAAATCTGAGTAATGTTGCAAAAAAAGTTGGTTTTTTGAAAAAAATGGAAAAGTATATATGTAAAAAACACTTGAACTATATACCCATAATATAGTTCTATGAAAAAGAAAGTAAGAAATGGCAATAGGTATTGCCAAAAATGTGGTCACAAATTGCAGAAACATAGGTTATACAAAAATGGTAGTCAAAAATGATATTGCCAACATTGCCACAGTTATTTAAAAATTGGTAAAAATCATAAAAAGAAACAAAAAATCAAATTATAGTTGTTCAAATACTTTGAATATCTTACCCATTCAAAGAAAATGTCTGAGTATGGTTATCATAGATCGACGTTTTGAAGGAACACTAAGATATTTAAAAATAAGTATATTTTTATTCCTGATTAAAAAGATAGACATCTTGTTATCTATCGTGATGGCCTAAGAGTTAACAAGAAGACATATTTAATAGCAAGTAATGGTAAGCATGTTATCGGTTTTTGTTTAGTTGATTATGAATCATCAAATAATTGAATAAATTTTCTTAAAAACTTTAATGAACCTGAATATGTTGTTTGTGATGGACAAAATGGATTAATTCAAGTGATTAAATAAGTGTGATTTAATATAAAAATCCAAAGATGCTTATTCCATGTTTGAATGAATGTTAGACAAAAGCTAACATTAAATCCCGAAACACAAGTTGGTCAAGAATTATTATGTTTATCTAGAGAATTATTAAAAATTAAATCTATTGAACATGCAAATAATTGACAATCTAAATTCAAAATTTGAAAGGACAAATATTATGAATTTATTAGTCAAAAAAGTTTTAATCCAGAATCCGGTGAAATTTGATTTACCCATGCAAGACTAAGATCTGCTGTATTTAATTTAAGAAAATTACTTTTAAGTGGAACATTGTTTAATTTTCTTGACAATAATGAAATAAAAAGTATGAACAATGTGCTTGAAGGCGGAATAAATTTCCCTATAAGATATTTATTAAATTGTCATAGAGGAACAAACTTTGTTGGTCAACAAAAAATAGTTGAAATTTATTTATTGAAAAGAAGCATGTTTTGAAACAAGATTATTGCATTAATTTTTAAGCAAAAACCATACTTTTCTGCAACATAGCTCCATATAAATTTTGAATAAATACATAAATCTTAAAAAACTTTAAATATGGAGCTTTTAATTAAGATGTATTTATATCAAAATACAGAAAACAGTCAAAATAAACATCAAATTCTCAATCGGATAGTCAAATCCATAGAGAGCAAGTTAAGTATAGTGATGTTGATAACTATTTCTGAAAGCTTATTAAAAAATAAAACAAGCTATTAAAAATAGCTTATGAGAATAATGATTCATCTAAATGAGACGAAATAAAAGCTAAAACAAAGTTATTTATTTGTGCAAAGCAGTGAGCAAAATTACAGCACTTTATCAAAACTCATTGACATAACAAGAAATTCCAAGCCCAAGAACTTTATGTTCTTGTTAAAAAAGATATTGAAAGTAAATATGGCTGAAACTATAAAACCAATAAGAGTGACGGAAGATAACTCTTGCTGATTATGCTACTATCATTGGTTATAGTTCTTCAACTCCAGTAAAGTTAAATTATCTACTAAAGAAAGCTGACATTAATGTTGCTTCATATACTAATCTTATTGCTTTATATAAGAAATTTATCCAATTAGACATTAAGACTAGAATGTTTAAATGACTTCTTTCTAGCATGAAAGATACAAATGATAATAAGTGTGGAATGTTTGATTTAGGAAATTCAAACAATACTCATTCAATCAATGATCCACCAGATGATGAATTATCAGAGTGATTTAAATAAACTTCTCTTAACTAAACAACTTAAACTAAAAATTTTATAAAAATTAATTAGTAATCAATTTGCTAAGTTTTGTCCCATCTACGGGATAGTTTTTAGCTTATTTTTTCATTTTTATCCTAATTTCCTATCAATTTGTCTCACTATGAGTAATACCATAACAAATATCAGTAATACCCTAATTCGTAGCAGTAATACCTAAATCCCACATTGAATATATTAAGAATATATTAATGTAGATATTATGAATAGTATGTGCTAATAAATAAAAACGTATCCACTTCGGATACACTTCTTTGTTTTACAAAATTATTAAATTAGATGTTATTTTTGTTTTTTCTTCTAAAAATAATTTAAACAAATTAAATTTATTAGTTTTGACATATGATAAATCAGATTTAACTTTATTTTTAGTCATATTAAAAAATTTTTTAATATATCCATTCTATCTAATATTGTTGTTTTGCAACATTCATCTGATGTTAAAGCATGTTGACCATATAAATATCTAAAGTATTCTGAAGGTTCCGGTTAAAAAATTGTTTCACACATTTTGTTGAGAAATTGATCGTTTAACCCATTTTAATATCAATATTATAAAGACATAAATCAGATTCTTTTAATTGGAATGTCCTAGAATTATAAAATTCATCAATAAATTTATTGTTTCCAGAAAGAAATGTAATCTTCAATCTTCTTTAAAATAAAAAATCAATAATATTTAATCTTACCTGCTAAAAAAGGTGCATTTTCGCACTTTGGTCCATCAATTGAATAGATGTAACCATTCATTTCAAATTGTGCCCAATGTTTTTTAAAATAAGTTCTAAATTAAAATAGAAAAAAATATTGTTTTTAACAATTTCAAAAACATAAATATATATTTGACGTTTTAATTTTTCTTCCTTTAATTTATCATTTGCTGATTTAGCTACATCGAGTTTATTTATTAGTATGTTTAGATTATTTTTGTATTGATTTGTATCGTCTTTATGAAGTCCTAAAAGTTCTCATACATTTTCCAAACATACAAGAAATCAATATCAGCTATGTTCACGCATATAAAAGAAAACACTTATATCATTTTTGGTGATCGTATATTTTTCATCATTACGCATTACATTATCAAATTGAATAATTTGTTCTAAAGATACAAATACACTTTGATAAGTATGAGTTTATTTTTTCAATCATGATTAAAATCTTAAATTTCCAATGTAATATAATTGTGATATATATTGACTTTGATGTAGAAAAACTTACTCTTTTAGATTATTAACTTTAACTATTCTATCAATCCTACTGATGATAGTTTTGTTTAGTTTAGCTTGTTCAGCAAATCCGTCAGTAACAATCTTAACTAATTTATTTAAATTATCTGTTAAATTATCAACTTTATCAGAAAGTTTAGATAAAGTGATTTTATTGGTGCTTTCTGGTTTTCTTCCGTCATCACTACCAGGACCACCTTTAGACTTAATCTTTTCAACAGTAACTTGTTTACCAATAAACTTCTTATCAATATCAGTATCTGTTATCTTGTATTTAGCAGATTTATTCTTACTCATATCTTGTATATATTATATATTGCTCCTTCCTGCTTAAATAACTCCTATTGAAATATAGGTTATTTGTTTTAACAATATAACCATTCGCTGCACAATCAGCTATATCACAAGTATCATAGTTCACATTTAATGAAATGATATAGTGATTCATTACAGTTCTGGGGTATTTCCTAACACCATTGAAATAGTATTCACATCTACTCCATACTCATGCATTATCGATGCTTTAGTTTTTTTTAATACATGAGCTGTAAGCTTAAATGGTAATTTAGCTCAATTTCTAAACATAATAAAATTATCTTTAACTAAATTTCCTTTAATCTTTCACTTATATTTAACAAAGAACTTATAAGCATCAAGTGGAATATAAATCTCTCGCTTCTTACAAGTCTTCTCTGTGTTAATGATTATTTCTGCTTTATCACAACCAGAAGTCTTAGATTCAATAATCCTATGAGCTGGATTAGTTCTAAAATTAATTGAAGCTAATTCACCTGTTCTCATTCCAGAACACAACAAAGTCTCAAAAACATAATAATAACCTAATCGCTTATGTCTTATTAACTCTTGCAAATTCTTAACACAAGTTAACTTCTCATTAATTCACTCTTTATATTTCTTTCTAACATAACTAATCTCTTTATTAGTTAATCTGGTAGTAAATTTAGAAATCTCATTAGGTCTGCTAACAATATACTTAGTGTTAAATTTCATTTCATAAAAGTTATTGAAAGCTCACTTAAATGCAGAAACATATCCATGAGCTGAATTATTATTAATTGTGTTATTATTAATTTTATTGGCATACTGCTACATCAAATTTAATATTACCAGTAAAACAATGGTAATTTCTACGGGTAAACACAAAATAGTTCATGCTCTTTCTTCATTTTGCCAATGATAATAATTCTTTGTAACTTATTATTGGTCTTATATACGCTTGTGATTTTACAACAAAAAATTGAAAATTTTTATTGCCAACTAATGCTAAAGCAATAAAATTAATAAGATTAAAATTTTTGAAAAATTTTAACTATTTTTTATTTGTTTTTTCTAGATAAAATTTTCACAATTGGAAACGATTTTTATAAAAATCTGTTTCTGTATTAGTACGAATATCTTTTTCTGGTAATTCACTTAAAATAAATTGTAAAAAGTCTTTTATTCTATTTCAAAATTTCAATTTTTTCTTAATTAAATTGATCTCATTAGTATTAAATCTACATTGACATGAACAAATAATATTATTGTAAAATCGCTCTTTTAGTGTTTGCAAAATTAACATATTGTTAATGTTTTGAAACTCTTTTCGTTTTCCATATTTAAACTCATTAGGATTTTTCTTCATAAATGCAAATTCAATCATATTTCTTACAGTTTCTTTTGCTTTATCAAAATGTTTGTCAACATCTAAATAATATGCTCAAATATAAAAAGGGTTATGGATATTAAAAGCCATCATCTTTTGCAAATCATAAATTTCTGTAAAAGCATATAAATTTAGTAAATTTCTATACACAAATCAATCATATATTTCGACTAAATATTTACTATCAAGCTTTCACCAGAATTTATTAAAAAAAATGATTCTGTTGATTACTTTTTGAATAAGTAACTTAATTTGTAAATCGTCATCTTTTTGTTCAATTTTATCTAAAGCTTCTTTATTTAGCGGTTTCATAATTTTAGAAGTAATAAAAATTTGTTGCTTGCTATTTATTTTATAATATTCACAAAGTGAATATAAATATGACAGTAATTTTATAAAATTAAATCAATATTTATGGTAATATATTTCAAACATATGTTGTTATGAGAATAAGTGAATTTTTAAAAAAATTAAATGAAATAACTAAAGCAAACGGAAATTTTTCTTTTCAAATTGAACGATTACAAAATAATTATCGTTTTATCAATATAGATGAAGCATGAAGTCAAGTTAGTTTTTTTAATACTGTAGGGTTTGGTTTTCCTAAAGACACTCTAGCAACTGATTTTATTAAAAAATGCATTGATGCAAAACAAAATGTAATGGTAATTAATGATGTTGAAAATAACACTCTTCAAAATTATAAAAAAAAGATAAATGATCATATTCATTCACTACGAATTTTTTTAAATTGAATAACTTTACCAAAACTATCAGATAACTCATTTTCATTAACATTATTACATAATGATAAAAATGAAATTAAAATTAATGATTTGATAAAAGTTTTAAATTGAGTTTCTGTAATTAGTAAATTTATTAAAGACACATACCAAGTTGCTGGCGAGGAAACTATTAATATTTCTAGCTGTGAGTATGGTTCATTTAATTTAGATTTTAGTACTATTGTAGATAGTGCGACTATTGTTATTTGAATAATTTCATTTTTTTTCTGAATTGTAAAAAAAGTAAAGAAAAAAAATGAAGCGAAAAGTATAGATAATAAAGATGATATTTTACTCGAAAATGAATATCTAAAAGATTTATTATCAAAAAACGGGATTAAGAATAATTTTGATTTGGAAAAAACCAAAATTAATAATCTTGCTGAAGAATTATTTAATAATGAAAAAACAAAACCTACAGGATACACGAATTTAAATGAGTTTAAAAAGCGCTTATGGGATGAATACAACGAGTTTAAAAAAGAGAAGATTGCAGAGATTTGTGAATTTAAACTTTCATTGAATAGCAATGAAGATAAATTTATAGAATATAGCAATAACAGTGAAATAAAAAAAATTAACACAGAAGAAATTAAAAAGTTAGTAGATAACAATAAATCTAAAAAAAATAATGAAGATGAAAAAAAATAAAAGCAAATTGCATGATTTTATTTTTAGTGAAAAAAATAAAAATATTGCAAACCTATTCAACAAATATGAATCATTGAATGAGGATTTATCTCATTTTTGTTCAAATGATGATATTTGTACACCACTTGAATGTGTGCAAAAAATGCTTGAATGTGTGCAAAAAATGATTGAATATATACCTGAAAAATTTTGACAAAAAGAAGGGATCAAAGTTTTAGATCCTTGTTGTGGTAATGGGAATTTTGGTGCTTTAATGCAGTTTTTAATCCCTATGAAACAAATTTATTTTAATGATATTAATAAGACAAGGATTAAAAATTGTAAAGATATATTAAAACCAATTAATATTTGATCTAAAAACTTTTTTGATATTGATGATAAATTTGATTTAATAATAGGTAACCCACCATATTTTGGTGGAGGAAATAAAAATAAAAGCTTATCTAATCATTTTATAGAACATAGCATAGATTTATTAAAAAAAGGTGGTTTTTTATGCTTTATCACTCCTAACAATTGGATGTCGTATTCAAAAAGTAATACTACATTAAAAAAAATGTTGTCCAGTGGTTCATTTTTAGTTATAGATAATGAATGTAAAAAATTTTTTTCATCAGTTGGATCATCATTTTCAATTTTTGTTTGACAAAAAGGTAAATTTAACAAGAAAACACTAATCATCAATAATTATTTAATCAAAGATACTCAGGAAGTAAGACTTGACAAAAAAATGAAATTTATACCATTATATTGTAGTCAAACCATTCTTGATATTGTAAATTTATGCATACAAGACGAAGAAAATAATATTATTAAATATCGATGTGATTTACACAATTTTACAAAAAGCAAATTGTTAAATAATTATGAAATAAGTAAATTTAAATATAGAACAATTCACACAGCGCGGCAAACACGTTGAGCATGTATTAAACAAGATATATATGACAAATTTAACATAATAATTCCGTTGTCAACATATTTTATACCTTGAATTGATACAAAACAAAATGTTACACAAAGTGTTGCATACATTTCTTGTCAAAATATGGAAGAAGCTAAGAAAAAAATAAAGATTTTGCAATCCGTTTTATTTAGAATTTTAATTCATTTAACAAGGTATGGTAATTTTAATAATTTGTGTATATTAAAACATTTAAATTTTAATTATAAGCACACTTTTTTTAATGAACAACTTAGTATAATTAAATCATTGAATGATAAAATAAAAAATATCTATGAACAGAAAGAAAAATAGAAATGATAAATTGTTATCGCAAAAAGACATTGACAACTCTCCGTTATTGTCTTCTTTAAGCTTTATTGGTTTTAAAGAATTCAAATATTTATGTAAACTTATTCCTGATAAAAGAATAGAGTCATTAATATTAAAAGAAGAAATTCCAGATATTAAAAAATTAATAGGCATTGTATATATTTTGACAATTGATGACAAAGTTATCAAAATTGGTCAAACAATGAATACTTTTATTGATAGACTAGGAAGTTATAATTGTGGTAAAAATTTAAATCGAATTCATGGTACAGCAAGTACGACAAACTGGTTTATTTTGCAAAGCTTTTTATCTTTAGAAAAAGATATTGTTGTTTACTATTTTAATCCACCAAAGCCAGAAAAAGTTAATTTTTGAGGGTGTGATCATGATTGCACAAGACCAATCTATAAAACAGCCGAAAAAATATGCATTGAAGAATATATAAAACAATTCAAGTGTAAACCATATGTGGTAATACCCAAAGATAATCCTAATTCTTATCTCTTCCCTTCCTTAATCACTTGTTTACACAACTTTTGCTGTCACAATTTATCTATAGATAAATTAGTTCTAATTTTATAACCACTGTTCATCATAATAAGCAATGATTTCTTATCTATCTCTTTTGAGTAGTGAATTCTACGAGTATTAATAATCACTTCTTTATTAGTCTTGAATTCCTTAACTCTAATATAAACTGGAAACTTAAAGTTAAATTTATCTTTATTCTCTTCAATTTTAGTTTTCAAAATTTTTGACTTCTTAGTCTCTTGCTTTACTTGTTTTTTAACTTTTTGCTTCTTATCTTGCGATTTCATATTCTATCTCGTGTCTAATATCTTGTGCTTGTTCTTGCGAAATTATATTTTCATTAAGTTTGTGATAAATGAATTCCTCAGCTTTTAGTTTATTTATAAACTCTTTAATATAGTCTTGACTATGTGCTTTGCTAATAGCTTTATTCAAATCAAAATTGATTTGCTTTGTTGTTTGAGTTAATATTTCTTCAACAGTGTGCTTATACTCATGGCAATTCTTTTTGTTCTTAAATTTCGTTAAATTGTTTGATTTAGTGAAATTCTTATCTTTTGCTAATTACTTTCTTGCTTCATCAGTTAAAGAATTTATTTTTGATAATGTTATAGTCTTTAACTAAATTGAATATTTGATTATTTAAATTAGTTTGTAGCTCATTATCAAATCTTTGTCTGTCAATTTGATTAAGGTAATTAACTTCTTTGTCTTTTGTATTAATTGGAAAGATAATATTTATTGATTTATTGACTTCATTTTGCTGTTTAGCTAAAGCACTATCATTTCTAATGATAAATTCTCTTAAACTATCGACTTTATTAAGAATAATCTTGGCATTAGTTGGACTGACTGCATAAGCTTTATTCTTAACAAGAGTTTTAAATTTCTTTTCATTATATTTAGAATATTTAACAAGTTCTTTGTATTGTAGCTTACTTTTATCACCTTTCAATTCATTTATCACCAAAGCTAACTTATGAATTTCATCTTTAAACACTTTTTTAACTTCCTGTTTAAATAGAGATTGCATCTTGTGTTTAGTTTCTAAGAAAGTTTGAACTCACTCATCATTTAATGAATGAGCTATCTTTTGAGAGCTATGTTGTATAAAAGTATGGTTTTTTAACATAAATCCCAAAACTATATATGTATACTTTTGTACATATATAAAATCTCAAAAAATGCTTGAACTATATGGTCATAAAATAGTTCTATGAAAAATAAAGTTAAAAATGGCAATAGATATTGCCCAATTTGTAAACATAAATTATATAAAATGGTAGATCAAAATTAAAAACTCAAAGATAGTATTGTAGAAATTGCCATAAATATATCAATTTATCCAAACTAAAAACAAATAAAAAACATTTAGCATTATGGTTATATTCAAATATTTTGAATATTTAACACATTCAAAGAAAATGTCAGAGTATGGATGCCATCAATCAACATTTTGGAGAAACGCCAAAATATTTAAAAACAAGAACATTTTTATTCCTGAATCAAATGATAGACATCTTGTTATTTATCTCGATGGTTTAAGAGTTAATAAGAAAACATATTTAATAGCTAGTGATGGTAAGTATGCCATTGGTTTTGGTTTGGTAAATTATAAATCATCAAATAATCGAAAGAATTTTATCAAAAACTTTTATGAATCATAATATGTTGATGTGATAGTCAGAATGGTTTAATTAAAGCTATTAAATCAATGTGATTTAATACAAAAATTCAAAGATGTTTATTCCATGTGTGAATTAATATTAGACACAAAATTAATATTAAACCCTGAAACACAAGCCGGTCAAGAATTGCTGCAATTGTCAAGAGAGTTATTAAGAATTAAATCTATTAATCAAGAAAATACTCGACAATTAAAATTTAAAATTTAAAAAGATAAATATTATGAATTTATTTGTTAAAAAAGTATTAATCCTGAAACTAGTGAAATTTGGTTTACACATACAAGATTAAGATTTGCTGCTTTTAATTTTGGTAAATTAATTCTAAATAGAACTTTATTTAATTTTCTTGAAAATAGTAATGTTAAAAGTATGAATAATATTCTTGAAGGTGGAATTAATTCGCCTATAAAACATTTATTAAATTATCATAGAGGAACAAACTTTGTTAGTCAACAAAAAAATTGTGAAATTTATTTGTTAAAAAGAAATTTGTTTTGGGACAAAGTTTTTATGCTACTAAATAGCGAAAAGCCAACTTTTTTTTGCAACATAGCTCGTAATATGGATGTTGTAACACAACTTATCATTAAACATTAAATTAGATTTATATTAGTAGTTATTTGTAAAAAATAATTGTTGATAATAAGCTAAATTTATTAATCATCAATTTTATTAATATTATTTCAAATGTTTTGTATTTATCTAATGACAATATATATAATTATTGAACATGTTTAAAATCTTTAGATTTTGTAGAGGAAAATCATTAAAATTGCTTCTTTTAGGAGCATTTTTAATTATTATTTCAAGTTTGCTTGAATTGCTTCAACCACTTTTATTAAATGAAGTGATTAAAGTAGTTGGTGTTCTATCAAAAGCTAAAGCAATTGAACCATTTTCATATTTACCATGAATAATTACAACAGATAATTGCTGATTTTGTTTTGGTATGTTAATACTAACAATGATGTTATTTATGATTTTTTCTAGTGTGATTGGTATTGGTGGATATTTTTTAAATGTTAAATCAATGTTAATTCTTTGCCAAAATATTAGGAATAAATGTTATCAACAGATTTTGAATTATTCATTTTATGAATTTAATAAAATTTCTGTTCCTTCAATTATTGTTAGAATGACTAATGATGTACAAATGTGTCAGCAGTCATTTAATATGCTTGTTACTGCATTAGTAAGAACACCAGTAATTATTGCTGGTGGTGTTAGCATTAGTTTTAGTATTAATCCAACTTATGGATTAGTTATTTTATTAATTACTACTATCAACATACTAATAATGTCTATAATTGGTTTAAATGTTTTTCCATTATTAAGAAGATCACGAACAACAATGGATAATTGTTCTTCTATTGTTAGAGATAATGTTTTAGGAAGTAGATTTGTGAAATCATATTTATTAAGTGATAACCAAATTAATGAATATAAATTTTACAATTCTAAACAAATGAATTTATCATATCGTTCTTCATTATGGTTATATCCAATTAGTTTTATTTTTTTATTTTCTGTTAGACTTATTACCACTTCTGTACTTTTATTAAGTGGGTATATGATTATTATTAATAATCCTCTTACAAAAACACCTAATGACATTTATGGTATTTTACAAATTTTACAAGCCATTTATAGTAGTTCTATTGTATTTATTTATTTATCAATTAATATTATTAGGAATAAACCATCATTCAATAGAATTAATGAATTATTAAATACCAATTCATCAATAATTCAACCAAAAAATCCTATTCCATTTAATCAAGAAAATTATGATATTGAATTTAAAAATGTTTCATTTAAATATTCACAACATGCTAAAAATAACATTTTATCCAATATTTCATTTAAATTGAAATCAGGTGAAACACTAGGAATAATCGGTTCTATAGGTTCTGGAAAAACAACTTTAATTAACTTAATTCCACGATTATATGATGCTAGTGAAGGCGAGATTACTATTGGTGGAATTAATGTAAAAAATATGAGTTCAGTAGATATTAGAAAAAATATTAGTATTGCTTCTCAAGAACAAATTATATTTTCAGGTGATATTGAATACAATTTAAAATATGGTAATGAGAATGCAACAAGTGATGAATTAATATCTGCTTGTAAAGCTTCATGTGCATGAGATTTTATTAAAGAAAAAGAAGGTAAATTAAATGCAAAAGTGGAACACCATGGAAGAAATTTCTCAGGTGGACAAAAACAGAGAATAAATTTAGCTAGAGCATTGTTACGAAAAGCTAAAATTTTGATTTTAGATGATACAACAAGTGCATTGGATGCAATTACTGAAAAAAATGTTCAACAAAATATTAATAAATATTTAGAAAAATCAACAAAAATTATTTCATCTCAAAAAATAAGTTCTGTTATTAATGCTGACAAAATCATGGTATTAGATAATGGATTAATATCAGGAATGGGAACACATGAAGAATTATTAAAAACTAATGCAATATACCGTGATATTTATCGAACACAAATGAGGTCAATTTTTAATTATGATGAATAATAAAATGAAATTAAAAAATGCCTCATTTAACCAAACAAGAGGTAATTACAAAAAGTGAATAAAATGAGTTTTCTCATGTATGATTCAATCTAAATTTTTATTTTCACTTTTAGTTATTATTTTTATTTTAGGTTTTGGTATTATGTCATCATATATTTTTGTATCAAGTTATATATATGATCGATTTTTAATTTATAAAACCGACTATACTGAACTCGAAAAATATTTTATTATGTTTGGTTATTTATGTATAACAATAGTTTTACTAGGGTTAGCTAACGCATTATTTAATTATTTAATAAATTTAATTACATTATCAATTTTTGAAAAGAAAGTTTGTTTTAGTTTAAGAAGAAAAATATTTAAAAAAATCCAAAATTTAACTATTACATATTTTGATGCTACTCCTACTGGCGAATTAATTTCTCGCTCTTCAAATGATGTTGATAATATTTCTGCTTCAGCTCAATTTATATCAGATGATGTTTATTTATTTTCAACTATTATTGGTAATGCAATTATGATGTTTCTCATCAATTGATTACTTGCATTATCAACATTATGGGTTTATGTATTAATGATTTTCTCTATGCTTTCATTAGTAAAGAAAATACGAAAAAATTTTTTTATCCAACAACAACATGTAGGCATTGTTAACTCTTTTATTGAAGAAAGAATTAGTGGAGTTAAAAATATTATTTTGTACAACCAAGAAAATAAGAGTATTGAAGAATTTGCTAAAATCAATCAAGAATTAACTGATAAATCATTACTTGCTAATGCTGGTTCAACTGCTTTGATGCCAATTGGTTTTTTCTTTGTTAACTTTTCATTTATTCCGTTAACTGGTATTGGTATCACATTATTAGTCACTTGTCCATGGATTAGTAATTATCATCATAGTGTGATTTATCATTATAATGAATTACCTGCATTGTTAATTGCTTTCACATTATATTGTCGCCATCTTGCTTTCCCTTTAAATGAAATTATTTCCACTTTAGGTCAAGTATTTTTAGCATTTGCTTCATTTAGAAGAGTATTTGATTTGCTTGATGAAAAAGAAGAAAAGGATTCTATTAATGCCAAAACATTAAAAGATATAAAAGGAGTGGTTGTAGCTAATAATTTATGTTTTAGCTACACTAAAGATAAATTAGTCTTAAAAAATATTAACTTTGTTGCTCGTCCAAATGAAGTTACTGCAATAGTTGGACCGACAGGATGTGGCAAAACTACATTAATTAGTTTATTGGATAAGTTTTATACTACCAACGAAGGAAGTTTAACTATTGATAATATTCCCATCAATGAGATAACCAACCATAGCTTGCGTGAAAATGTAAATATTATTTTACAAGATAATTTCTTGTTTAATACAACTATTAGAGAAAATATTAGATTTGGGCGACTTGATGCTTCAGATGAACAAGTGGAAGAGGCAGCAAAACTTTCTTATGCCAATGAATTCATTGAAAAATTACCAGATAAATATGAAACAATTGTAACTCAAAATGGTTTAAATTTATCACAAGGTCAACGACAAACAATTGCTATTGCACGTGCATTATTATCGAATGCAAAAATTATTATTATGGATGAAGCTACAAGTTCCATTGATACAAAAATGGAAAAAGATATTCAAAGATCAATGAAAAATTTATTAAAAAATCGAACTGCAATTATCATTGCTCATCGACTTTCGACAATTATGGATGCTAATAATATTCTTGTAATGAGTGAAGGTAGGATTATTGAAAGTGGCAATCATGATGAATTAATGAAAAAACATGGTTTTTATTATCAATTATTTACTTCACAACAGAAAAAAGGAATGCAAATTTAATATGAGTAAATTTAATTGATTTATTGGACACATGGATAAGTCAATAAATCAAATTGTTAATAATCTTAAAAATATTGATTTAGTTATTAATGTTTTAGATGCAAGATGTATTAATATTTCTAACAATCAAAATTTATTAAAAATTTTTAAAAATAAAAGTATTTTAAATATTGCGCTTAAAAGTGACTTAGCAGATATTTCTATTAAAAAATCTAATGTATTTTATTTATCTACTAAAAGTAATAATTTTAAATCTAAATTGAATCATATTATCATTGATTATTTATCACCAAAAATAAATAGATATAAATCTAAAGGATTGATCAATCCACATTTTAATATTATTGTTGTAGGCTTACCTAATGTTGGTAAATCTACACTTATTAATAAATTAATTGGTCGCTCAAAACTAATTACAGCTAATGAACCTGGTGTTACTAAACATATTAATTTAGTTAAAATCAACCAGTTATATTCAATTTATGATACACCTGGTATTTCAATTAAAAAAATTGATAATGATGTGATAGGGTATGTTTTAAGTTTAATCAAATCAATTAATTTTAATTTTGATGTATTATATGAAATTGTAGAATTTGCTACAACATTTTATTTTAAAAATTATCAAAAACAGATTAGTGATTATTTTGATTATTCTAAAACATTTATTTTTGCAGATTTTATCGATCATATTATGATCAAATTTAATTTTATTGATTTAAATAAAGCATTAAATTATTTATTCAATCTATATGTAAGTGGAAAAATCACAAAAGTTAATTATGAAAAATAATTTGTTATATTATGAAAGAAAATATTGAGTTAACAATAAGTATATTGTTGGCTTAGATGAAGTAGGACGTGGTGCATGAGCTGGACCAATTGTTGTTGCTGGTTGCATTCTACCTAAAAATTATAAAAATAATGAAATCAATGATTCAAAAAAACTATCAAGAAAAAAAAGAGAAAAATTATTTGATCAAATTAAAAAAGATGCTATTGCTACTTTAATTTATTTTATTGATGCACCTGATGTAGATAAATTTAATCCTAAAAATGCATCAATTTTGGGTATGGAATATATTTGTAATAATATTTTACCTAAACCTTCAATGGCTTTTGTTGATGCTGAGCAATTAAAAAAAACTAAAGTAAAAACCTTATCTATTGTTCATGGTGATAGCAAATCTATTTCAATAGCTGCAGCAAGTATATTAGCTAAAGTTACTAGAGATAGATATATGGAACAAATGGATAATAAATATCCTGGATATTATTTTACTAGACACAAAGGTTATGGAACTATGGTTCATTTAAATCAATTGTATAAATATGGACCAATCAAAAATTTCCACCGTTTTAGTTATCGTTCTATAAAAGAAGTTATGAATAAATTAGCATTAAAGAGAACATAAATAATTTATGTTAATTTAAATAAATTTTTTAATTTTATAATGGGGCGTTTAGTGGGATTCGAACCCACGTGTGACTGAGTCACAGTCAGCTGTGTTAACCAGGCTTCACCATAAACGCCATATGTAACATTGATAATTATACTTTAAACCATTGTATATAATATCTGTAATTTATGAAAAAGTTTGATGACATTATTAGTAAGTATGATTACTACGATACTCATACTCATATTAATTCATTCCCACTAATTGAAAAAATAGATGAAATTATTGATAATTGTAAAAAAAATAAAATAATGATGAATGCAATAGGTACTAATATACAAGATTCTATAGAAGCTGTTAATCAAGCAAAAAAATATGAAAATGTTTTTGCTACAGTTGGTATTCATCCTGCTCATGTTAATATTAATACTATTGAATCAGACTTTCATTCTTTAGAAGAATTACTAAAAAATAATAATGGTGAAATTGTTGCTATTGGCGAAGTTGGATTAGATTATAAATATAATAAAGATACTAAAGAAATTCAAATATTGTTTCTAAAAAAATTTTTTGATTTAGGAAGAAAGTATCATCTACCAATTGAATTGCATATTTATTGTGCACATGATGATGCAATTAAATTTTTAAAACAAAATGCCCATGGATTAAAATTAATCTTGCACTGTTACAATGCTACAATTGAACAAACCAAACAATATATTGATATGGGTTGTTATTTTTCATTTAGTGGTATGGTTACTTTTAAGAAAAAAGTAAATGAAATTATTGCTGCTGTTAATATGATTGATATAAATCATATTATTATTGAAACAGATTGCCCTTATTTGTCACCTGAACCAATTAGAGGAACAGAAAATGTTCCTATTAATGTAATACACATATTTAAAAAAATAGCCATGATTAAAAATATCAACGAAGAAGATTTAAAAAACATATTAAGAAATAATGCACTATCTATATTTGGTAAATAAAATTCATATATTTTTTATATCTATAAAAAATTAGTAAAATATTTACAATAGGAGGAAATGACATTGAACACACATTTGAGTGAGCAATCTAGTGATTATTACTCGAGTTTATTTATTAAAATTTTAATGTCTAGCCTTCTAGTCATTAATTATTAATAGAAATAAACTAGTTTAATATTTGCATATACTTATCAACTAAATGTATATTCATGAAATTAATAAGATATGACAATTAATAAAAAAAAGAACAAACCTATTTATAACCGTTTTTCTAGTGAAAAAAATAATAATTTAATTACTTATGCTAAAAAGCAAACCAATAGCATAATGAGAGAATTTAATACATCATTTGATGGAATTAAAATAGGTAGTGTTAAGAAAAGAAGAGAAAAGTATGGATACAATACAATCAATGTTAAAAAAACAGAACATTGATATAACCATTTTTTTGATGCTTTTTTTAATCCTTTTTCAATTGTATTGATCATAATTTCTATTCTTACTATTATTGCCCCATACATAAAAGATAGAGTTATAGATCTTAGTGATTGAGTATCATTTAGTATTATTATTTTTTTAGTAATTCTAAGTGGTGTTATTAAAATTTTTCAAGAGCGACGTAGTTCAAAAGCAAGTGAAAAATTAAAATCAATGATTAAAACTACAGCAGCAATTAAAAGAAATGGAGTAATTAGAGAAATTCCTTTAGAAGAAATTTTACCCGGAGATATCATTAAATTAGCTGCTGGAGATATGATTCCTGCTGATATTAGAATTTTAAGTGCTAAAGACTTATTTATTGTGCAATCTTCTTTAACTGGTGAAAGTGAACCAGTAGAAAAATTTGCAATCCCAATTACTAATGACATTAAATCTGCATTGGAATGCAATAATTTATGTTTTATGGGAACTAGTGTTTCATCAGGTTCTGCTATTGGTGTAGTTATTAATACAGGAAAAAATACTTTTTTTGGTTCAATTGCTAAAATGCTAAATACAAAAAGAGCAAAATCAAATTTTAATAAAGGGATTACAAAAGTTAGCTGAATTTTAATATGAACAATGTTAGTTATGGCTCTAGTTGTATTTATTATTTATGGTTTAAAACACCGTAATGATGGAAATGAAGCATGATTATCTGGATTAACTTATACATTAGCTATTGCTGTAGGGTTAACACCAGAAATGTTACCAATGATTGTCACAATTAATCTTGCTAAAGAAGCTTTTAAACTTTCAAAACAAGATACCATTGTTAAAAATATTAATATGATTCAAACATTTGGTGCAATGGATGTATTATGCACTGATAAAACTGGAACATTAACTGAAGATAAAATAGTTTTAGAAAGACATATTAATTTAGAAGGAAAAGATGATAATCGTGTATTAACATATGCTTTCTTAAATAGTTATTATCAAACAGGTTTAAAAAATTTAATTGATTTAGCAATTATAGAAAAAGCTGATAAAGTGGGAATTGATGATCCTATTATGGGATTTAATAAAATTGATGAAATTCCTTTTGATTTTCAACGTCGCAGAATGTCTGTTATTATTCAAGATAAACAAAATCAAAGACAATTAATAACTAAAGGGGCATTTGAAGAAATTATTGCTATTTGTAGTCATGCAGAATATCAAGGTAAAGTAGTAGTTTTAGATGATAAACTAAAACAACATGCACGAAAAATAGCAAAAAGTTTAAATAATGATGGAATGAGAGTTATTGCTATTGCTGTAAATAATGAAAATCTTCCTACTGATCATGCCTTTAATGTTAATGATGAAAAAAATATGTGTTTAATAGGTTTTGTTGCTTTACTTGATCCACCCAAAGAATCAGCTATTGCTGCTATTAAAGAGTTAAAGAATCATGGTGTTATGGTAAAAATTCTTACTGGAGATAATGAATTAGTATCTAAATATGTATGTAAATCTGTAGGAATAGATGAACATAATGTTTTGTTAGGTAGTGATATTGAAAATATGAGTGATGAAAAATTACGAGAAACTGTAATGAGTATTAATATTTTTGCCAAACTTTCACCTGAGCAAAAATCACGAATTGTATCGGCAATTAAAACAAATAAACATATTGTTGGTTATATGGGTGATGGAATTAATGATGCTGCTGCTATGCGTGCTGCTGATGTTGGTATATCTGTTGATACAGCTGTAGATATTGCCAAAGAAAGTGCTGATATTATTCTTTTAAAAAAAGATTTAAGAATATTAGTAAAAAGTGTTGTTGAAGGAAGAAAAACCTTTTGTAACATTGTTAAATATATTAAAACAACAATATCTTCTAATTTTGGAAATATGTTAAGTTTATTAGTGGCTACATGTTGGTTACCATGGGAACCAATGTTTCCATTGCATATTCTTATTATGAATATGATTTATGATTTTTCTCAATATACCATCCCTTGAGATAATGTTGATGAATCTTATATTAAACTACCAAAAAAATGAGATCCTAAATCAATTTTTAAATTTATGGTCATCATTGGTCCTGTAAGTAGTATTTTTGATATTGCAAGTTTTTTAATTATGTATTATGGTTTTGATTGAAATAGTAATAATGAACTTCATCAAATGTTATTTTCATCAGGATGATTTCTTGAAAGTTTATTAACACAAATTATTGTTATTTATGTATTAAGAACTGAAAAAATGCCATTTATTCAATCTAATCCTTCTACTCCAGTCAACTTAGCATTAGGTTTAATTGTTTTAGTTGGATTTATGTTAGTATTAATACCAGGATTAGAAACTGCTAAATATTCATCATTAACTCAAAGTGTTTTAAGCAGATGATGAATTTTAATTTCATTTGGTATGGCTTTTACTTATTTGTGAACTGCACAAATAATTAAAATTTGTTATAAAAGAATTTATCATGAGTGATTATAAATATGTGTTAATAATTATTATCTTATAACAAATTTTCTAAAATAAACTGGGCCATTAAGATTTGTAATTGTTAAATTTTCAACATTACCACTAATACTGAATCCTTGCTCATAAGTGTCGCAATATTGAGTTAAGCTAACAAATAGTTGATCAGCATTATTAATTACATTAACATCACATTCAATGCATATATTTCTAACAAAACTAAGATTATTGAACATAAATCTGTAACCGATTTGAGTTAAATTATTTGGAAGAGTTATATCACAATTAAAACTATAACATAGAGATAAGAAATGAACACCAATTGTTGTTATTTTATTTGGAAGAATTAAAAATCGATTAAAATGTTCACATGAATATAAAAATCCATCACCAATTTGAGTTATTGTATCTGCAAGAATTATAGGTTGATTGAATAAAGTACATTTATATAAAAAATCATCACCAATAGTTTTAATTGTATCAGGTATAACAAGAGGTTGATTAAATGATCTAGCATTAGCTAAGAATTGATCACCTATATCTGTTATTATTTTATTGTTATATGTTAAAGGAATATCAAATTTCATATTAAAAGTAGCTAAATTATGAATAGAATTATCAAAATTTGTTGTAATAGTATAACTTAAATTATCTTCATTTGGAATAAATTGGAAAAAATCAAGAAATAATAATTGTCTAAAGCATGTATTTTCTCCAGATTTATTTGGTAGAATAGCAATAATTTCAGCCGAGCTTTGATTACTAAAAATTTTTATTCCTTGTGTATAACAATCAGCATTACCAATGTTAGTCGATAGTATGGTATTTAAATCTCCACAAAATGATTCTACATTACAATTAAGTGATATAGTACTTGTGTATGAATTATTGCAATACATAAATGATTGACCAATATGTGTAACTAATTTTGAAATTGATAGAGAATGATTAAATGAAGTACAATTAGCAAGAAAATTACTTCCAATATAGGAAATGCTTTCAGGAATATTGATTCGCTGGTTAAATTTTATGCAACCATGCAAAAAACCATTTGGAATTACACTAATTGAATTTGAAATATATATATCACTATTAAATTCAGAACAATTCATTAAAAAATTATCACCGATATTTGTAACATTATCTGATATATAGAGAGATTGATTAAATGAAGTACATTCAAATAAAAAATTATCTCCTATTTGAGTAATTGTATTAGGAATAACTATAGGTTGATTAAATGAAACACAACCTGCAAGAAAATCATTAGCTATATGATCAACAGTTAAATTGTTGTATGTTGGTGGAATACTAAATTTACTATTAAA
>DFHG01000004.1 GCA_002372615.1 Mycoplasmataceae bacterium UBA3729
TGATGAGTTGGTCCATCTTCTCCAACTGTAATTGAATCATGACTAAAGATGAAAATTGAAGGAATTTTACTAATAGCTGCTAATCTAATTGCAGGTTTACAATAATCACTAAAAGCAAAGAAAGTTGATGTTATTGATTTTATTGATAAATAAGAATTAATCCCATTATTTATAGCAGCCATAGCAAATTCTCTTACACCATATTCAACTCTTTTTCCTTTTATAAAACTATCAATGATACTAATGTTGTTTTTTGTACCAATTTTTGTTGAATTAGATACATCAGCAGAACCAACAAATGTAAATTCTTGATTTTTTACAAGAGAATTTACAACTTCTCCCATAATTGCTCGAGTTGAATTAATATTTTTACTCTTTAGTTCATCAAACCATTTTAGGTCAAATTCATATTGATTTTGCATTATTTTTTCAAGTTTTTTGTAATAATAAATGTCTTTTTCTTCAAGCACATAGATTGAAGAATAGAAATTTCTTTTATTCTTTTCGCCACGTTCCAAAATAACTTGTTTAAAATAAAAATTAATGTAATCTGGGATAAAAAATGGTTTTTTATACCCATAACCTAAATTTCTTTTAATTTCACTAACTTCATCCCAAGTAAATGGTGTACCATGACATGAACATGAATTAGCTTTTTTAGAACCATATCCAATAATTGTTTTTATCTCAATACAAGTAGGTTTATCTGATTTCTTTGCTAATAATATAGCATGATTAATTTCTTTAACATTTTCACCATTTTTAACTTTAATATAATTCCAATTACATGAACGAAAGAATTTTTTTACATCAAGAGGCATTGAAGTATTAGTTTTACCATCTAATTGAACACCATTTGAATCATATAAAAGAATTAATTTATTAAGTTTTAATTTACCTGCCAAACAAATTGCCTCATATGAAATACCTTCTTGTAAACAACCATCACCATGAAAACAATAAGTATAATAATCAATTAACTTGCTATAAGTGTTAAAAATAGATGCTAATTTTTTTTCAACTATAGCTATGCCAACACTCATAGCTATACCTTGTCCAAGTGGACCAGAAGGTGCATCAATACCTGGTAATAAATGTGGTTCAGGATGACCTGAAGTCTTTGAACCTATTTTTCTAAATTTTTTTAAATCATTGATAGTTAAATTTTTATAACCAGCACATAACATTGTTGCATAAATTAAAGCACTAGCATGACCAGCTGAAAAAATTACACGATCACGATTAAAATAAAATGGATCTGTAGGAAGAATATTTAAATGATATTTAAATAGGGTATAGAAAATTGGGGCTGCACCTAATGCAATACCAGGATGACCAGAATTTGCATTAGTAATTTGATCCAAAGATAGTGCTCGTAGACAATTAATAATGTCAGTATCACTGATTTTTTTGTTATTAATCATATATTTATTATGGTATCATATATTTACATATGAAAATCATTATTTTGAAGGACAAAATTGGTAAATGTACACCAATTATTCCTAATGATGTATTAAAATTAACACAAAATAAAATTCAGGTATCATTTCAAAGAGGAATTGGTGATTTTTGTGGCTTTAATGATAATGAATATATTAAAAATGGGGCAACATTAATTAAAAAAATTAATAAAAAAACATTGAGTCAATTTGATATCATTTGTTCTTTTAATCTATTAAAAACTAAGTACTATAAAATGGTTAATAAAAATCAATTAATTTGATCATATGGATATTTAGTAAATAACACTCGTGAGTTATTTAAAATGGTTAAATGAGGTATTAATACTGTTTCATGTGAATCTATTAATAAAAATGGAGTATATGAATATTTGGAACCTATTGAAAAAATTAAAGGTGTATATGCTCCAATATTAGCAGCAAATCTATTAGTTAGAAATAATAAAGTGGGCAGAGGAAAATTATTGCCTAAAATCAATGAATTAACTAGTCCAACAGAAATTATGATTATTAACTATTCATATGCTGCTTATTATGCTATCAAAAGTTGTATTGCATTAGGTGCTAATATTACATTTCTTGAATGCAATAATGATTTATGCAAAATTATTCAAGATGATAAATCAATTAAAGAACTATTAAATACCACAAAAGCAACACTAAAAATTGATACATTATCATTTGATAATTTAAATAAATATGTAAAAAACACCAATGTTTTAATTGTTACAAATCAATTACCAACAACGAAAACTACACAAATTCTAAATACCCAACAAATTAATAATATGAGAAAAGGTGGAGTTTTTATTAACTTGTCTAGTGACACAGGTTTTGCAAGTTGAACTGAACAAAAGCCAAATAATGATAAGAAAATTTCTACTTCATTTAACAATATTAATATAGTATCAATAGAAAACATTACTAACCTTTTTCCTTATGAAACATCTTTAATAACAAGCAAATTAAATGCTAATCATTTTATTAACATGAGTAAATGTGAGAATATAAAAAAAATAATTTGTAGTATTAAAGAAATAAAGGCTGGTATTATTACATATAAAAATTGCATTACTAATCTAGATATTGCAAAATCATTACATTTGCAATATATTAATATTGATAAATTACTTTAATGTATAATTTGAATAGTTTTAAAAATAGTAGGGAGGTGAATAATTATGGCAAAAGTAATTGTTAAAAATGATAATTTAAATGATGCAATGAAAAAATTTTCACGAATTATGTCTGAAACTAGAAAAGTTGCTCGTAGTCATGAATACTACTTACGTCCTGGTTTAAAAGCAGTAGAAAAATCTAAAAATGCTGCTAAATATAATAGAAAGAAATTTCGTTAATTACATTAAATAATGAGAAGATTAGTTGGCTCAATAATTAAAGCTCAACAAGTATTTAATCTTATTGAAAATGGTGATAGAATCATCATTGGTGTTTCTGGCGGAAAAGATTCAGCTCTACTTTTTTATGCATTAACATTATATTGTAATAAACTCAAAGATAGATATGGTTATGATATCAAATTATTTGGTTATTGTATTGATGCAAAATTTAAAGATATAGATTATTCACAATATTTAAAATGGATGAAAAAAAATTATCTTGATTTAAAAATTATTGATTCAAATATAGCAGAAATTATTTCATTAAAACAAAAAAATACTATTGTGTGCTCTTTTTGTGCAAAAATGAAAAAAGCAATACTTGTAAAACAAGCAAAAAAATTAAAATGTAACAAAATTGCTTTTGCTCATCATATAGATGATGCTATTGAAACATTATTTTTGAATATGATTTATGAGGGTAGAATTGCAACTTTCGCTCCGAAACAATATTTAGATCGAAATAAAATTACTATGATTCGTCCTTTTATTCTTACAAATGAAAAAGACATTATTGATGTAGCTAAAAAAACAAAACTTCCTGTTATCAAAAATATGTGTCCAAATGAAAATTCAACACAAAGAACTTTTATAAAGGAATTCTTAAATAAAAATTTTTATAATAACAAATTATTTCCTAACTGTTATAAAAATTTTAGAAATATGTTAATAAATAACAAAGGCAGTGAATTATGATTTACTAATTTACATAAAAATAAAAATCTTCTATCAATTATTAAAGCAGGTAAAACAAAACTTATTACAAATAACTAGAAATTATTAATGTTGCTAACAAAATTCATTTATGACTATATTCAAACTAATTTTTGTCAATAGTATAACAATAATATTATGAAAATATCTAACTTTATATTAAAACATTTAAAAGTTTTAATTTTACCTATTATTCCCACAACAATAGTACTAACTTCATGTAATAAAGATTATTTAAAAGAATTTATAGCAAAACTTGAAAAAGAAGACAATCTACAATCAATTAAAACATTTAAATTAACTAATAGTTCTGAACAATATTTAGTATATTGTCATAATAATAGTCTTGAAAAATTAATGCATGATTCATATAAAACTAATGGATATATAAATGGCATCTATCAGAATACAACAATGGTAAGAAATGTAGAAACATTTTCTAATAATTTTGGTACTTTTATTAAAGCAAGTGATAATGCTACCGGCGAAACAAATTATAACCAAATTTGAGTTCGTGATTCAGTATGAGGATATAAAAAATTAATTAATGATAATGATAACAATTCTAAAGCAAAAGCAAAAAAAGTTTTATTATCATTATTAGATTATTATTCTACTCCTAAACAAATAAATCGACTTAAAACAGCTATTTCTAATCCATATTTGGTTTTATCAAATAAACAGGGTAATATGAATGCAGTTCACATTAGATTTGATGCTTTCACATTAGATGATGTGCAAATTGATGGTAAAGATGAATTATGAAATCATAAACAAAATGATGCTTTAGGATTTTTATTATCAGAATTAATTATTGCTATTGATAACAAAAATATAACTTTTGATGATTTAAATCAAGCTAATGGAGCAATTGCTAATAGTACAAAACGTGTTGATACCATTGTATATTTATTTGCATATTTAAATGCTTTGAATTATTACCAAATGCCTGATTCTGGTGCATGAGAAGAAAATGAAGCAGTTCGTACTTCTTCAATTGGTTTAGTAACTAATGCTGAAGAAAGATTATATGAGTATATGAATAATTCTATTACTGATACAGATAGAAATCACTTTATAGAAGCATATAACTTGTTAATGTCAAACAATAACTATCAAAATTATTGTAGCTTAGAAGTTTTACCAAGATACATTAGTGAAGGATATAAAACAATTAAAATATTAATTGATAATGGTGGTGAATGTACTGGTTATGATAAATCTAATGAAAATTATCGAGAAGCTGATGCAGCATTGTTAAATTTAATTTACCCATGTAGTTTAAATAATTTAGATAATTCATATAAATTAAAAATTTTGAAAATCATCAATGATAGTTTAGTAAGTCCTGTAGGTATAAAAAGGTATTTAAATGATACATATCAATCAGCAAATTTTTGATTTAATAACATTAAAGCTAATGTTAATGAAGGAGAAACTGCTAAAAAAAGAGAAAAATCATTTATACCTAATACAGAAGCATCTTGATTTTTTGATTCATGATATGCAATTTGCTGTTTAAAAGAATTTAATGATCCAAACACAACTAGTCAACAAAAAAATAATCTTGAGGATTCATTGTATAAATTTTTAAATCGTTCAATAGGACAAATATCACAAGTTGATAATTACATTGCCAATGGCAAAAAAATCGAAACTGTATCTTTCCCAGAATCATACAACATTATTTACAAAAATAAGAATGAATATTGATATATTGCTTCAGTTATTGATAATTTAAATTGAGCAAAATCAACATTTAGTATTTTATTAGAAAGTTTATTGCAAAATGCATTGCCAATTTAATATAAAAAAATAATCTAATTAATTTTAATAGTTTATAATGTAATATATGCACTTGTAGCTCAGTTGGATAGAGCACATGCCTTCTAAGCCTGTGGTCGTGAGTTCGAGTCTCGCCAAGTGCGCCATAATAGTAAACTAGTCTTGATACCAAAATATCATGACTTTTTTATTGTTTTTACCGGAGTTAAAATTTCATCAACACATATTTAGAAAGAAAAATTACAATAAAATAAACAAAATTACACCAAAGAAAAGCATTGCTTAATTTGGTTAAAGACAACAATGACAAGGTCTATCAACCTCAATTCCTAAACTTTTCTATATAAATAAATTTTTTGATTTTTTCCTTAAAAAATTCTCATATAACAAAAGTTTTATATATGACATTGATAGCCTTGCAATATATACATAGTATATAGAGATGCTAATTATGTTATTTGATGTAGCAACGCTAATTAAATTGATAGAATTTTATAAATTATACGAAATTATTCTGCCAAAAAGTAGATAATTTTATCAAAAGTGCTATAATTTTAAATGAATTGATATCAAGTGCATTGGAGGAATGAGTTAGTTCAAACTTTCTTAGAAACTAAGCACAAGATGCAATCTTTGTTTAAACAAGAAGTTAAGAAAGATGTATTAAAAGAACCAGAATATTAAAAGCGCTAGGAGTTATTTATTAACTTATGATTAAACACGTCGAAGAATTAAAAAAAGAAAATATTAAAAATAACGCAAGAATAACTATATGAGCCGGATACCCCGGAACTTATAAAACTACATGCTGCATCCAAGAAATTAATCATATGGATGTCAAAGATAAGAAATGAAAAGTCTTATTCATTTCATTAGAGATGGATCCTCTAGTTTAGCACGAAAAATCAATTATCCAAATACATATATAAGCGATAAAATGATATGAGACGAAAACATTTTATTAGAATACGATGTTATTTACCTAGACTACATACAATTATTAAGCGATAAAGATATTATTAGAGCATTAAATTTATTTAAAGATTTAAGAAATAAATATTTAGTTAATATTCACATATGTAGTCAATTAAATAGAAGTGGAAATAGCTATAGGAACTTAAAGAAATCGTCTTATTTAGAAGAAGTGGCCGACTTAATTTATATTTTAGAAAGAGAAGAAGACAACTGGGTAACTATACATCAGGAAAAAAATAGGTATGGAAGATTAGACACGGCGAAATATATAATTTACGATCCAGAACAAGATAAGTTGGTAGCTTGAGATCGGTAAAATAAAGGGGAACTACAATACAAAGAGCTTGTTAAGTATTCTAAATATGATGAAAAGAAATTTAAAACTCTTGCTAAGAATAAAACTTATGCTGTTAGTCCAACTAATGCTAAGATTATTCTTAATAAAGTTGATAGTTTAAGAGAGTTTATCATAAGAAATGATAGTGCTTTAGCAAAGCAACAAAATGAAGCCAATAAATCATTAAATATTGTCTTTACAATTAATACAAAAGACAAAGAAGTTAATTGTCTTAACCAAATTGACAGGCAAAGATTTGGTAATGAGCTACAAACTAATTTAAATAATCAAATATTCAATTTAGTTAAAGACTATACATCATCAAAAATAAATTTATTAACTGATGAAGTAAGAAAGCAATTAGCAAAAGATAAGAATTTCACTAAATCAAACAATTTAATGAAATTTAAGAACAAAAAAAATTGTTGTGGAATATAAGCATACAGTTGGGTAAATATTAACACAAACAGCAAAGCAAATTAGCTTTGATTTAAATAAAGCTATTAGCAAAGCACATACTCAAGACTATATTAAAGAGTTTGTAAATAAGTTAAAAGCCGAGGAATTCATTCATCAAAAACTTAATGAAAATAGAATTTCCCAAGAACAAGCCCAAGACATTAGGCAGGAGATAGAATATGAAATCACAAGATAAGAAAAACTAAAAGTTAAAGAACAACCAAAGCAAGAAACTAAGAAGTCAAAAGCTTTGAAAACTAAAATTGAGGAGAATAAAGATAACTTTATCTTTAAGTATCCAGTTTATATTAGAGTTAAGGAATTAAATACTAATAAAGAAGTAATTATTAATGCCCGGAGAATTCTCTATTCAAAAGAGATAGATAAGAATTCATCTCTAATTATGATGAATAGCGGTTATAAAGTTAGAACTAATTTATCTATTGATAATTTGTGACAACAGAAGTTGTGTAAGCAAGTGATTAAAGAGGGGAAGAGGTAGAAAATTAAAATATATAAATATGTTCTCATTTATTTTCTTTGTTTAAAAAATCGTTTGCATAAAATTCTAATAATTGATACATAAATTCGGGAAGAAAATTATTAACTTGAATGATCAAGTAATATTTATTACATTTTTCATATTTTTTCAATGAATTAGTGTGTGATGTAACTAAGCGATTTAATTCATCAAATATTGGTTTAGAAATTGTTTTTTCAAATTTCTTTGTATATTCAGAGGGATTTTTGGTCTTGTTAAGATCATATATAAGAATATTTGGGTGAAGCAATATAATTTCCACACCAATAAGTGAATTATTTGTTTTATCTTTAAAAATAAAATCTGGACCGTTATTTTCTCCTTGTTCTTTTGAACCTTTTGTGTTTGCTTTAATTATTTCAAAATTTTTTAATCAATATATAGGGATAAAACCAGGAATATTTTGTGAACAACCTATTGGTAATATTCAATTTCACTCTGTAGTAGGTTTTAGAAAATGAAAAGTTTCGTCTATAGATATTTTTTGCTCTTTTTCTTTGCTAGCAGTTTGGTTATCCAAATTAGCTAATTTATTTAATTGTTGATTTCTTCAATTATTCGCAATCAATTTTTCATATAGATAATTTGCTCAAAAATTACATTCATATTTGTATATTTTATTTTTCAGGTTTTCTGCATCTATTTTTGGATAATATTCTTTCCAACAATCTAAAATGTACGTAAAAGGATATTCATCATAAGATATATTTGTTATAAATCCTTCTTGTTTAATTTTATCTAATTTTCAATGGTTCGTTAATTCATTAAAAGTAAAAATGTCTAATTCTTTTTTTAAGACATTAAATACATCTTCGATTTTTATTCTCATATAATGCATAAAAACCAAAACAATTTAATCAAACAAATCTTTAAATAGTTGTTTCAAACCTTCACCGTTTAAATAGTAACTATTCATATTATTTTTTAAACTTTTAACAATTTCATCCTTTTGCTTTTCGATTTTATTTGATATATTCATTGAATCACAATTAAATTTATTAAAGTAATCTCCAGCAAGACATGAAATTAAATAGATATTTTTGCCTATAGATCTATTGATAAAATCAATTGTTTCATTAATTTGTTCATTTTGGTGTCCGCCGCCACTATTAACTATTTTATGTTCTATCATTAAATATTTGTCATTAAATTTAATTAAACAATCTGGTCTTTTGCCTTGATTAAATCTGTAATCTATATGATTTTCATCTAATCATTTATCGAAAATATCTTCATTGCCCCTATCAGGCCATATACATGCTTTATTACATTCAACAAAATCATTGTATGATTTAGTTATTTTAATTTTATATGGCTCGATTAAACTTTCAATTTGTTTATTGGCTGTTATAGAATTTGTTCTGCTTGTTGAATCATCGGCCCTAATTTGGAGCATAGAATTGCTATATCCATGTGAATTATAGACATTGTGCCTATTGTCTATATAAGCATCACAAATGCATTTTAATAATTCCCTTTTCTCATCATCTTTAAGTTTTTTTAAATCTTTTTTGAAATCACAATAAGAATAATTTAAGACATTAAGATATGTATAAAACGGAGAATAATTTAAATGAATATTATTACTACAATGAATAGTAATGTTAATAATTTTATCAATAACTTTGTTAATATCATTATTCCGTTTATCAATACTTCTTAAAGTTTTATATGTTGTTATCAAATCTAGCAATTCTTGATTTTTCTTCATTAATTCATTAGGTTTTTCATTAGCATTACGTGTTATTGCTAAAAGACCTAATGTGTTAGATAAGTTTAATCTGACGTCACTATTTTTCAAACTATGTTTAAAATAACAAATATTCTCTTTTAACATGATTACTTTGAAATATGAAGATTTTTATATGCCTCTTCTTGAATTGCTCTTGCTAAAGAAAAATCTAGTCGTCTTCTTCTTATTCCTATATTGTTGTTGCCTTTAAAAGGGGTCAATAATATATCAGCGGATGCATGTCTAAGTTTGTTTAATATTCTATTTGTTTCTTTAACGAAATCATCTCTATTTTCTAAAGGCACATCAATATTTATTAAAGTGAAATGTCTTGAACTTTCCTTAATCTTGGCATTTCAATCGTATTTAATATTTTGTTTCTTATTGAATTCAATACATACATTATTTTTTGTTGAATCAATTGCTCTTAGACCTAACCAACCAGATTTATCATTGAAATGAATTTTTATATTTTTTTTAGGGAATAACTTCAATGAAAGTATTTTATCAAATGTTGAAATAAATTTATTGTTTTTATATACCTTAACTTTAGAAAAATCTTTCTTAATATTATCAAAACACGCGACACAAACGGGATTTTCTGTATCATTAAAAGGGTTTTGCTCCAACACTGTTATCGAATGAAGTAAATATTTTTTTTCAAAATTTGAATTTATAAAAGACTCAGGTATTAAGGCGACAACTTTCTTTTTTGTTTCTAGTAATTTATCTAAAGCAATCAAATAAAGATCATCATAGCTTGATGATGAAAAATACTTATCTAAATTAATACCTTTTCTTCGTGCTGATTGTTTTGCAATTCATGGAGGATTAGTAATATATATAGCATTATTAATTTTTGGGATATTTAAAAGAGAATCATTAAATTTTCATTTTAATGATTTGTCTATATCAAACCCAATTAGCTTTTTAATAGGCACTATATTGCTTACATGTTTTAGCAAGTCGCCTTTGCCTGCAAATGGGTCACAAACAATCGATGATTTAGAATTTTTAATAAATTCAATTATATGTTTTTTTAATCAAACACATTTCTTTGTATAAAACTGACCTAATTTTATTTTTTTCATTTTTTATAGTCAACCTATTTCCTAAACATTAATATATCAAAAATACAACAAAAAATGTATTTAATTACTTGTCATATTTATATTCACCATCCATGGTGAATATAATAATAATAATAATATTATGATTACAATAAATAACAATTTTAAAACATTTAATATCGATACATCACCATATGAATATTTTGAAAAATTATTCGATGATGAAATTAAAGAATTTGAAAAAAAGTATGGATGCGCTTCAACATATAAATCTAGTCGTGGTAATTATATACTCATAAACTCTAGCAACAAGATAAATTGAATGGATACTTTTTTAGAACGAATATACAGATGTACACATTTAACATTAAAGAAAAGCGAAAATACGCAATATTTTAATAGCTTCATAACCTTTCTAGATTATGAATTAAGAGCTCTTGGTCAAGATTTTATAGATATAGATACCTGTCGTTTATTTATGCAAACAACAAGCAAAAAAGATGGTAAAAAATTTAATTTACCACATTATCATATTAATTCCTTAATTTGTAGAATTTACCCATTAACATCCAATGACATAATTCGCAGGATATCATCATTATTCGATACAGAATGCTCCACTAAGCGTTTGAGTTTAACTAAAAGAAATAACATAATTTCATTAATTAATGACATAAAAAACAAAAAAACAAATATGGATGCAGAATTTTTCCTTGACATAATATTAAGATTTATTTCAAAAATAAATGATGAAATTAATAAAAAATATCGTAAGTTTATATTTAATAGTTATAAACATAATTTTACTAATGAAGCAATAGATAAAGAGAAAAGTCAAGGTACAATTATGAATGTAAAATGACAATCAATTTTTAACATATGATTTGTGTTAATTAATTTTTATTTACCAGTGCTAAAAAATTTATTTATATGAAGTAGAGATGGTAAACACGATTATATCTTAATGCAAAATATAACATTTGATGATAGTCTAAATCGAATTTTTAACAAATTATTGGAAGAAATTTAACAACAGTTTTTTTGCTAACCAACACCTAAAATTTTTGAAAAATTTTAAACTTATTAATTTTATTGCTTTAGCATTAGTTGGCAGTAAAAATTTTCAATTTTTTGCTGTAGAATTATGTGCGTATATGAGACCAATAATAAGTTACAAAGAATTATTATCAATGGCAAAAGGAAGAAAGAGCATGAATTATTTTGTGTTTATTCGCAGAAATTACCATTGTTTTACTGATAATGTTAAATTTGATGTAGCTAATGCTAATCAAATTATCAACAATACAGTTAATAACAATTCAGCTCATGGGTATGTTTCGCATTTAAATGATGTTTTAATAATTTCTATGGAATGAAATTTAATACAAAGTATATTGTTAGTAGACCTAATGAAATTTCCAAGTTTACTACCAGATTAACTAATAAGGAAATTAGTTATGTTAGAAAGAAATATAAAGAGTGAATTAATGAGAAGTTAACTTGTGTTAAGAATTTGCAAGAGTTAATAAGACATAAAAGATTAGGTTATTATTATATCTTCGAGACATTGTTGTGTTCTGGAATGAGAATAGGTGAATTAGCTTCAATTAATTTTAGAACTAATCCAGTTTATAGGATTATTGAATCTAAGATATCTGGTTGTGATAAAGCAGAAATAATCATTAACACAGAGAAGACTTGTAAGAAGTGAGAGATTTATATTCCGCTTGATGCTTATAAGTTCTTTGTTAAATATAAGTGAAAGATTAAAGGGAATTTAGTTAAAGATAATCTCATTATGTTTAGGAATTGAGCTAAATTACCATTTAAGCTTACTATACTCATGTATTAAGAAGAACTAAAGCTTCGATAATGCATGAGTATGGAGTGGATGTTAATACAATCTCAATGGTGTTAGGTAATACACCAAAAACAGTGATGAATCACTATATCATCTCATCAAATAGGAACTATGGTGCTTGTGATATAGCTGATTGTGCAGTGAATGGTTATTATTGTTAAAACAAATAACATATATTTCAATAGAACTTATTTAAGTAGGAAGGAGGAACAATACATAATATATACAAGATATGAGAAAGAATAAAGCTGCTAAATACAAGACAACAGATACTGATATTGATAAGAAGTTTATTGGTAAACAAGTTACTGTTGAGAAAGTTAAGTCTAAAGGTGGTCCTGGTGTTGGTGGAAGAAAACACCTATCTATTGAAGAAGCTGGTAAAACTCAAGAACATGCATCTGAAAATATTATTAAACAAGCAACTGAACAGACTTTAAAAATATTAAAAGAGATGAACGAGAGCAGAGAAAGTTTTAGAAAAATATGTTTAACTTTTGAAGAAAAGGCCTTTTATGATATTTTAATTGCTCTCGTGATGAACATAATTTTGAATACGGTGAAGATAAACTTGTTAATGGAATAGTTATAAATGAAAAGTATAAAGCCTTAGCTACTAAGGTTAAAGAGATAATTGATACTAAATCTTCGTTTGCAGATTGGTTAAATAATCAAAATGTTAGAGACCAATTGAAGTTTGATATCAAGGTATGTCTAATTAAAAATGGATATCCACCTAATATAGCCTTGAAGTATTTAGTAAAGTAATGGAACAAGTAGAAAATTTTGAAGAAAATAATAATGACTAGAATGGTGGTGATTAGGTGAACGAAGAAGAAAAAATAGAACGAATATTTAAATATACTGATATATATATGGTGCTAAAAAGATTCTTGAAAACAATGCCATTCTTTTAAAGATACCTAATCAATTTAACGACCCTAATGATTGTGATTTTACCTTCACAAAGAAAACTCAAGAAAGGCATTTGAACTAGTTCAAACGGGTGTCTATTTTATATGAAATTAATGGATATAAAACATACAAAATATTCATATTGCATATATAAATTTAAAAACACATTATGGTTTATTTCCATTTTTTAATATATTTTAATTCTTTAGTAAAATAAGATGAAGTTATAAGTGAAGCAAAAAATTTTCATCATGATCCATAAAAACCAGGAAAAAATCACGCATGATATTTATAGAAGATAATATAAAGCATTTCCATTCTTTTTTTTGTAAAAAATATCTTTATTTTATTTTTGTCTTCTTTACTATCTATATTTTTTAATGTTCGTTTTTCAATAAATAATAAATAAACAAATAATGGATAAAACCATAATTGGATAGTCTTAAAATATTTTTTATTAAAAAAATATCCCTCCTTAACTAAATATTCAATTATTTTAGTTATTTGTCAAACAAAATCATTAATGTTTTTATAGCTAAAATGTTCTATACTTGAAATATTATTATGTGTTTTATTTTTAACATAATAATAACCATAATAATTAACTGCATAAAAATATTTTGCTTTAAGAACCAAAATAATAGTGCATCCAACATCTTCAAAATTTCTAAAATCAGAAAAGTTAAAATCCAATGATGTAAAATATTCTTTTCTAATTAAACAACCTCAAATTGTAACTGTTAAATTATTTCTAATAAATTTAAATTTATTAGATTTTGAATGTGGTAGGATTAAATTATTGTAAAAAATTGGTGCTTTAATAATAACTTTTTCTTTTTTATTTTGAAACCTAAAAACAGATTTACAAGTAATAAAATCATAATTAATTCCATTTTTAACTATTGGTTTAATTAATTTTTCAAGTATTTTTTTAGCAAATAAATCATCAGCATCTATAAAAATAAAATATTCACCTTTACTTTCACTAATTAATTTTTTTCTTTGAAAAGCAATTCCTTGATTTTTATCTGATGTTAATAATCTAATTCGATTATCATACTTAACCAATTCTTTAACAATCTTAATAGTATTATCTTTACTACAATCATCAGAAACAATAAGTTCAAAATTACTATATGTTTGTTTCAAAATTGATCAAATACACTTTTTGATAAATTTTTCTGCATTATAGCATGGTAATAAGACTGAAATGAAAGGTGATTTATTAACCATAATGTTATTTTATTATTTCCTATTTTTGTTTTTATTGATTTGTTCGATTAATAATCTTTTTTTAATTATTGCTTCAATGTTTTTATGACGCAATTTTTGCTTAATTTTTTTAATCTTATTTTTTATTTTCTTTTTATAACATGGTTTAATATGTTTTGAACCTTTATTAAAAATCATTTTAATTTCTTGATTTACATCTTCATCTAATAAATTTTTCTTTAATAATTTTAATTTTTTAGGTTGTTCAATAAGTTGATTATTTTTAATAATATTAAATTTTCATTTAATCCCTCTTTTAATTAATCTATTAATTAAATAATCATCAGAATTTTTGTAAATTAGAAAAGCATTAGCTTTCTTATTATTGCGCCCTACTCTTCCAGCACGATGAATATATCACATTGGATCTTGTGGTAAACCATATGAAATTACAATATCAGCAAATGGTAAATCAATTCCTCTTGCAATTAAATCAGTAGAAATAAGATATTGATATTTATTTGCTATTATTCCACGATATATTTGTTTTCTCTTTCTTTCATATATATCTTTATGAATTAATGCAGCATTCATATTTAATTTAATGAAATTTTGATAAATTAATTCACCTTCTTTTTTTGTGTTAACAAAAATAATACAGAAAAAAGGATTTATGATATTAACAAATTTAAATAATGTATCTAATGGTTGAGCATTAGTTTGAGTTTGATAAATAATATTATGAGATAAATTATCATTTAATCAAATTGATGAACTACAAGATATTATTTTTGCATTTGTAATAAAATTTTTAAGTTGATGTGCTAATGAATTATGCAAAGTAGCACTTGTTGCATAAATTAATAATTGTTTATGTCTAATTTTATTCAAAATATTAACAATTATTGAATAGAATCCAAAATCAATCAAGATATCAGCTTCATCAAAAATTAAATATTTAATGAATTTTTTTTCAAACTTTGCACTATTTAAAAATGAGAGAATTTTTTGTGGTGTACCGATAATAATTTGTGGTTGTGATTTTTTACAATTAGTATCTTGTGATAATACTTCTATTTTCAAATGGTTATTAAATTTTTTAAACTGAAGTAAATTATTATAAACTTGTCAACACAATTCTTTGGTAGGCAAAATAATAATTGATTGAACACTATTATTATTTAAATCAACTACATTTAAAATAGGAATTAAATAACAAAGTGATTTACCTGTGCCAGTAGGAGAAGTAATAATTAGATTTTTGTCTTTATTATCTTTTTCAAAAGTTTTAGATTGAATTTCGGTAGGAGTTATAATTTTGTTTGCTTGCAAACAATTCAAAATTCATAATTTTAAATTGAGATGACTAAAATTCATACTAAACAATAATGTTAATTATTTTATTCATTACAAAAATAACTTTTTTAATTTTTTTGTCTTTTGTATAAATTTGTATTTTTGGTGATTGCAAGACTATATTTAAAACTTCTTGTTGATTTGCATTAAAACTAACACTAATTGTATCACGATGTTTACCATTAATTGATACAGGAATGTTAATCTTATCTTTTAATAATTTATTTTCATCAAAACTTGGTCAATTAGCAGAGGCAAATATACATTTCTTATTACCAAGCATTGAATATAACTCATCTGCTAGATGTGGAGCAAAACATGATAATACAATAACAAAATTTAATAAATATTCTTTCTTAATTGTTTTTGCTTGATAACATTTATTAATAAAAATCATCATGTCACTAATTGCAACATTATAATTGTATTTCTCTATATTACGTGTTATGTTTTTAAT
The DNA here is from genome assembly GCA_002372615.1 of Mycoplasmataceae bacterium UBA3729. Classification (GTDB taxonomy): domain Bacteria; phylum Bacillota_I; class Bacilli_A; order Mycoplasmatales; family Mycoplasmoidaceae; genus Malacoplasma_A. The sequence continues at coordinate 16,278 of DFHG01000004.1, forward strand.
AAACAAATGATATTGATATTCTAACTCTGTATCAATCTGATTTGAAAATTTGTCTTTACTATTAACAAATAAACTATGAACACGATCTAATCACTTACGAATACTTGTTAAATTATCATCACTTCATGGTAAAGAAGCTGTTAAAGGACCCATAAACATTTCATAAAGTCGTAATGCATCAGCACCATGAGTTTTAACAATTTCATCAGGATTTATAACATTACCTTTTGATTTAGACATTTTTTCACCATTTTCACCAAGAATCATTCCTTGATTTATAAGTTTATTAAATGGTTCTGGTGTAGGAACTACACCAATATCATATAAAAAGCGGTGTCAAAATCGTGAATATAGTAAATGAAGCACAGCATGTTCTTGTCCACCAACATAGAAATCTACTGGTAATCAACGTTTAAATAAATCATATGCTTTTTTAGAATTCAAATCAATATAATTACCATCGGGTTGTTTTAAGATATATGCCAAATAATATCAAGATGAACCAGCTCAATTTGGCATAGTATTAGTTTCTCTTAAATAAGTTATATTATTTTTTTTGTATTGAATCCAATTAGTTATATTAGCTAATGGTGACCTACCATCTGCAGATGGTTTAAAATCTTTACATTTAGGTAACAATACTGGAAGTTCATCAATTAAATGTGGCTTATTATTTTTGTCAAAAATAATAGGAAATGGTTCTCCTCAATATCGTTGTCGTGAAAAAATTCAGTCTTTCATTTTGTAAGTAATTTTTTCATAACCAATATTATTTTTTACTAAATGTTTATTAATTTTCTTTTGTGCTTCTGATATATTTAAACCATTAATTAATTTAGAATTAATGTGTTTCCCATCACCAATATATGCTCTATCATGATCTTTACATTCAATAATGAATTTAATTGGTAATTTATATTTTTTTGCAAAATTGTAATCTCTTTCATCATGTGCTGGTACTCCCATTAAACTACCAGTAGCATAATCTTTTAAAACATAATCACAAATATAAATTGGTATTTGTTCATTTGTAAATGGATTTATTGCATAATTCCCGGTGAAAACTCCTGTTTGAATTTTATCAATGGATTTTCTTTGCAATTCAGATTTTGTTTTAGCATTTGATATGTATTTATCACATTCTTTTTTATAAGTTTGTGAAATATATTTATTTACATCATTATGATCAGGAGCAATTGCAATGAAACTTACTCCATAAATTGTATCGCTTCTTGTAGTAAATACTTCAATATCAAAATCACAAGTTGTTTTAAATTTAATAATAGCACCAATTGATTTACCTATTCATTTTCTTTGAATTGATTTTAAAGATTCAGGTCATTCTACTAGATTTAAACCATCTAATAATTTTTCTGCATAATCTGTAATCTTAAGAACTCATTGACGCATCGGTTTCTTAACTACAAGGTGCTCACCTCGTTCAGAAACCATTTTTCCATCTTTATTTAAAACTTCTTCATTTGATAAAACAGTTTTTAATTCTTCACATCAATTAACATCAATATCTCTAATTTCTGCTAATCCTTTTTCAAATAATTTAGCAAAAATTCATTGAGTTCATTTATAGAATTTTGGATCAGTAGTGTTAACTTCCTTATTATAATCAAAACAAAAACCTAATGATTGTAATTGTTTCCTAAAAACATCTATATTATGTAAAGTAAATGATTCAGGATGATTATTAGTTTTTATTGCATATTGTTCTGCTGGTAAACCAAATGCATCTCAACCAATTGGATGTAGAACAGAATAACCGTTTAAGTGTTTATAACGAGAATACACATCTGTTGCTGTATAACCTTTAGGATGACCAACATGTAATCCTTGACCACTTGGATAAGGAAACATATCTAAAATATATGCTTTTGGTTTAGATTTAATATCTTTAAAAGCATAAATTTTATGTTTTAATCAATAATTCTGTCATTTTTTTTCAATTTCATTATGGTTGTACATAGCATAAATATTATAATTATGAAATAATCATAATATATACATTTGATGAACGAACAAAATATAAGAAATTTCTGTATAATTGCTCATATTGATCATGGTAAATCTACTTTAAGTGATCGAATTATTGAACTTACACATGGTTTAGAAAAAAGGGAAATGAAAGACCAAGTTCTTGATTCAATGGATATTGAACGAGAGCGTGGAATAACAATTAAATTAAATACGGTAAGATTAAATTACACTGATCCAATAAGTAAAAAAGAATATATTTTAAATTTGATTGATACACCAGGACATGTTGATTTTAATTATGAAGTTTCACGAAGTCTAGCTGCATGTGAAGGTGCAATACTTGTAGTAGATGCTACACAAGGAGTACAAGCGCAAACTTTAGCTAATACTTATTTAGCATTAACTAACAATTTATTCATAATTCCCGTAATCAATAAAATTGATTTACCTAATGCTAATGTTGAATTAGTAAAAAAGCAAATTGAAGAAACTATTGGAATTAAAGATCATATTTTTTGTATTTCTGCTAAAACTGGAGAAGGAGTTAACGAATTAATTAAACATGTAGCAGAATTAATTCCTAATCCAAAAGGAAATTCTAATCTTCCACTCCAAGCATTAATTTTTGATTCTTATTATGATTCATATTCTGGTGTAATTTGTTTTATTAGAGTAAAAAATGGTGTAATTAAAATCAACCAACATATTAAAATGATGTCTAATAATAAAGATTTTATTATTACTGGAATTGGTATTAAAACACCAAAAATAAAAAATGTAAAAGAATTAAGAGCAGGTGAAGTTGGTTGAATTAGTGCTAATATTAAAACAGCAAAAGATGTTAATGTAGGTGATACAATTACAGATTATGATAATCCTTGTGCTCAATCTTTACCAGGTTATCAAAAAGTATTACCTATGGTTTATTGTGGAATGTACCCTATTGATAATTCCAAATATAATGATTTGAAAGAAGCGATGATTAAAATCTCTTTATCTGATTCTTCATTAATCTATAAGTATGAAACATCAGCTGCTTTAGGTTTTGGAATTAGATGTGGTTTTTTAGGATTATTACATATGGATGTAATCCAACAAAGAATTAAAAGAGAATATAATATTGATTTAATTTTAACTGCTCCAAGTGTTGAATATAAAATAATTAAAACTAATAAAGAAATAATAATGATTAATAATCCATGTGATTTACCAGATCGCACATTCATTAAAGAATTTTATGAGCCTTATGTTAAATTAAAAATTATTACACCAAAAGAATATATTGGTGGAATAATGGAATTAGCACAAAATAGTAGAGGAATATATAAAAATCTTAGTTTAGTTGAAGGTGGACATCATAAATTAGAATATATCATTCCATTAAATGAAATTATTTATGACTTTTTTAATAACTTAAAAATTATCTCACATGGATATGCAACCATGAATTATGAATTTGATGAATATAAAAAAACAGATTTAGCTAAAGTTGATATTCTTTTAAATGGAAATAAAGTGGATGCATTTAGTATGATTATTCACCGTGATAAAGCATTTGCAAAAGCAAAAGAAATATGTCAAAAATTAAAAATTTATATACCACGTCAACAATTTGAAGTTCCTATTCAAGCAGTAATTGGTGGTAAAGTTATAGCTCGTGAAACAATTTCAGCTATGTATAAAAATGTGTTAGCTAAATGTTATGGTGGAGATGTAAGTAGGAAGAAAAAACTACTTGAGCAACAAAAAGAAGGTAAGAAAAAATTAAAAATGATTGGTAAAGTAAGTGTACCACAAGAAACTTTTATTAAGATTTTAAAAAATGAATAAACTATATCATCTTAATGATTGATATAATATTTTACACTTCATATAGCCCGTTGGTGAAATGATGAACACGTACGCCTCTCAAGCGTATATTTGCTGGGTTTGAATCCCGCACGGGTTACCATAAATTTAAGTATAAAGTTTTAAAAATATTTTTTTAAACTTTATTTATTTCTTTAAATATTTTTTCTATTTCGCCTCAGGTTTTATTTTTTAAATCATCAATTGAATGTACAAAATTATGACAATTTGGACATAAACCTCTAAGATCATTATCTATATCAGTTTTGCGTTCACCGTTCTTAATAAGGTTTAAATGATGAACTTGAATTATATAATCTTTTCCATTTGCTTTTAAGTATGACTTACCACATAATTTACAACTAAATCCATATTTTTCTAAATATGCATCTCTAATAGTTGTTATTCGACTACCAACTCGAATTTTTCTTATGATTTCCTTTCCCTCTATTTGTGAATGTATATTATCCATGATTTCAGTTCTGACTCTAATCAATTTAATTTTTTTTATTTTTAAATCAGGTTTAACTTCAAAACCACAATCCAAGATTTGAGTTGCTAAACTATGTTGTCCACATGTATACCAATATTCAGGATATTCGTAAGCCGATTTACATAACTTGACTCTAGCTATTTTTTCTATTTGCATTAGGCCAAGATAAAAGTCGTCTCTAGTTTCTCTTTTTAAATAATCAATTAAGTAGGCAAACTTATACATTTTAATCGTCCTCCACAACTTCTTCGATAAACATTAGCTCATCATCTTTACAAAGGTGATCTTCTATATTGATATTATCACTATTAATTAATTCATGAGTATCCAAAATATCATTTTTATAATCTTTAATTAATTTTCATTAGATTTTATGATCATGTGCTCTATCATAAATAACATTACCTGATATACCTTTACCAGCAAAACTACTTTGATTGTTCCTATACTTTCCATTTGGCCATTTTTTATGCTGATGAATTTCATCAAGACATTCATATGCCAATTGTAAACAATAACCATGAATTGTTAGAATGAATTCAGAACTTAATATAAATTTATATTTTAATAAACATTGTCTATTTTGAACCATATATATAGTGCCACCAGATTTTAATTGTTTAACAAAAGAATAATCAATTTTATGTTTAGAATTATGTCATTCTAGCCATCCTAAAATCTGGATGCTCTTCATCTAAATGATATGCGCTTGTAAAATCAATACATCTTTGATTTATTTATTCTATAAGATTTTACTTATTTTCAGTTTTCTTATCATCATTAAAACCAACTGGAATTAATCTACCAAGCATTACATTTTCACTAATACCTTTTAAATTATCAACTTGGCCTTTAATTACAGCATTAGTTAATACTTTTTTAGTATCTTGGAAACTTGCAGCTGATAAGAATGAATCTGAATAGAAAGGAATTTCATCCAATCCAAAAATAATACTTTTACCAACTGCTGGATGTTTGCCGTTATTTAATAATTCTTTATTAGTTTCACTAAATTCATTAATTCTTACGACTTGACCAATAAAGTATTTTGAATCACCGGCATTATAAATCTTAATCATATTAGTCATTTGATGAATAATAATTTCAATATATTTATCAGAAATTTCAATACCTTGAAGACGATAAACTTTTTGAATTTCTTTTAATAAATATTCTCTTACTGCTTTAATTCCTGCTACATGTAATAAATCACGAATATCAACTAAACCATTGTTTATTTTATCACCAACACAAACATGATCATCTTTTTTAACTCTTAATAAAGCATTTATTGGTAATTCACATTGTCACATTTTCTTAGATTCATTAGGTAAGATATCAACAACAATTTTGTTATCAATTGTTTCAATTGATTTAACAACACCATTTACATGGCTAATATGTGCCTTTTCATCAGCACTAGGTTTGATCATATCAAACAATTGTTTTAATCTCTCAAAACCTTGTGCAATATTACCACCAATAGAACCACTAGCACCACCAGTGTGGAATGTACGTAAATTTAATTGTGTACCAGGTTCACCAATAGATTGAGCAGCAATTACTCCCACTGCTGTACCAATTTCAACTGGTTTATCAGTAGATAAACTAACACCAAAACAATGACGACATACACCATTTTTAGCTTTGCAATGAAGAACAGATCTAACTAATACTGTTTTAATATTAGAATCTTCAATTTTTTTAGCAATAGTAGGAGTAATAATTTCATTGCTACCAACTAATTTTTTATTAGTTTTTGGATCAAATACATCTTCCATTGCATAACGGTTAGCAATACGATCTGCTAAAGTTTCAATTACAGTATTTTCAAATGTATCAACTAATGCAGATACTTCAATACCTTTAGTTGTACCACAATCATCTTCAGTAACAATTACTTCTTGTGCACTATCAACTAATTTTCTAGTCATATATCCTGCTTTAGAAGTTTTCATTGCAGTATCAGTCATACCTTTACGTGCACCATAAGAAGAGTTAAAGTATTCAAAAGTAGTTAAACCATCATAGAATGAATGTTTAATAGGAACTTCAATTGTATCACGAATTATGTTACTATCACGTTTACGTTCATAGTTATATGAACGGTTCATTAATCCACGCATACCTAATAATTGGGTAAATTGTGAAACATTCCCACGTGCACCAGAATTAGCCATAATAATAACAGAGTTGCCTGCATTTTTTTCATCATTCATGATTTTTTGAATATCATGAGTAACTTGGTCTTTAACTTTAGATCATGTTTTAATTACACTACTATATCTTTCATCATCAGTCATTCAACCTTTATCAAAATATTTACTATCTGATTTAATTTGATCATCAGCAACAGTGAAATAATCATATTTTTTATCATAACTTGGAAGATCAAATACAGAAACTGTAATTCCAGATTTAGTTGAATATTTAAATCCTAAATCTTTAATTTTATCAGCCGTATCAGCAGTTACAGCGACAGAATATTTAGCATATAATTTGGTAATTATTTTTGAAGTTATTTTTTTGTTAAATGGTTTATTAACAACATAATCTTTTAAGAATAAATTAATGTCAGTTGTAGAACTAATAATATCTTTAGCATCAATACCACAATTTGCATTATTAATAAAATCAAATGAACTTGGTAAAATTGAATTAATAATAATTCGTCCAGGAGTAGTTATAATAATTCCTTCTTTACTAAATTTCTTTTTAGGGAAAACAGAAGTTGGAATACCAATTAATGAATGTAAAGTTACTGCACCATAATCTACTGCTCTAATTACTTCATCAACACTACCAAAAATCATTCCTTGTCCCTTTTGGTTTAATTTTTCTACTGATAAATAGTAAATACCAATAATCATATCTTGTGTTGGTGTAATAATAGGATTACCATCTTTTGGACCTAAAATATGCTTACTTGCCATTAAATCTCTACGAGTTTCATCAATTGCATTTTGTGATAATGGTAAATGTACAGCCATTTGGTCTCCATCAAAGTCAGCATTGAATGCTGTACATGAAAGAGGATGAAGTCTAATTGCCTTACCATCAACCATTTTAGGTTCAAAGCCTTGAATACCAAGAGCATGAAGTGTAGGAGCACGGTTTAATAATACAGGTCGAGTTTTAATTACACGTTCAACAATAGGTCAAATTAAATCATCTTGTTTTAAAATCATTTGTTCTGCAATTTTAATATTAGCTGCAATTGGTTTTTGTTCAATACCATATTGATCATATTTAGAAATTAATTCATGAATAATAAATGGACGGAAGATTTCTAAAATAATATCACTTGGAATACCTACTTGACTTAACTTTAAATCAGGACCAACAACAATAACACTACGAGCTGAGTAATCAACACGTTTACCTAATAAATTTTGTCTAAATATACCTTGTTTACCTTTTAAATGATCAGTTAAAGATTTAAGTGGTCGTTTATCACGAGATAAAATTGGTTTATTTCGTGAAGCATTATCAAATAAAGCATCAACTGCTTCTTGTAATAAACGTTTTGAGTTATTTAAAATGATTGTAGGAGAATCATCCTCAATAAATTTCTTTAATGCATTATTACGATTAATTACACGTTGGTAAAGTAAATTAATTTCACTTGTTGTTTTTTTACCATCAGGTAATTTAACAATAGGACGAATTTCAGGTGGAATAACTGGTAAAACTTTTAATATCATCCATTCAGGACGAGTTCCAGATTCTTTAAATCATTTAATTGTTTGTAAACGGTGAACTAATTTATTAAATCTTGGTGCATTGTGTGCAGTTTGTTTCATTTCACTTTTTACTTGATTCAATTCTTCATCTAAATTTAAATCTTTTAATAAGGTTTCTATTGCAGCAGCTCCAATACCAAATTTAATTCCAGTATAAGTTGTAATGAAATTCAATACATAACCTATTGAGAAAGGTAATGTAGATTCATTAATTTTCTCAATGATTTCTTGTGCTTCACGATAAACAATATCTTTTTTATCATATTTAGCAAGTACATTTTTCTCAATTAAATGAATTAAAATCTTACGATATTTTTTTTGTAATTTTTGATCACTTAATTCAATAATTTCTTTTTTATGCAATTGTTTGTAACCATTATTATCTAGAACAATATAATCAACAAATTTAATAACTTGTTCAACACTTTTATATGACAAGTCAAGTAATAATGAAATTTTAGAAGGATTGGGTAATTCTTTAACCATTCATGGGTGAGCTACTGGTGCTACCAATTCAATGTGTCCCATTCTTTCTCTACGCACAATAGCTTCAGTAATTTCAACATGGCATCGCTCACAAACTTTACCACGGAATTTTATTTTTTTATATTTACCACAAGCACATTGATAATTTTTTCTTGGACCAAAAATAGCTTCATCAAATAAACCACCACTCTCAGTTTTATCAGTTTTATAATTGATTGTTTCTGAATTAGTTACTTCACCATAGGATCAACTTCTAATTGTTTCTGGTGAAGCTAGACTAATTTTCAAACTTTTAATTTTACTAAAATTTACTCCCATATTTCCTCCTAAAAATTAAAGTCCTTTTCTACTTGGTCATAGTTATCAACTGCATTATCAAATCCTTGCTCCTCAAGTTCTACATCATTGAATACAGAGGTATATTTATTAATGTCAATTCATCTATTGTTATCTGTTAATACATTAATACAAATGCCTAAACCTTGTAAAATCTTAGTTAATAATTTAAATGATTCAGGAATACCTGGTTCTGGCATTCTATGTCCACCATTATTAACAATTGATAAATAAGCCATTGATTTAGATTTATCATCATCTGATTTAATAGTCATAAGTTCTTGTAAGTTATATTTAGCACCATAAGCTTCCATAGCCCATACTTCCATTTCACCAAATCTTTGACCACCATTTTGACTTTTTCCACCAAGAGGTTGTTGAGTAATCTTACTATATGGACCAATATCACGAGCATGAATTTTATCATCTACCATGTGATCAAGTTTTAACATATACATTACACCAACAGTAGTTAATCCATCAAATGGTTCACCAGTTTTACCATCATATAATTGGAATTTTCCTAATGTTTGTTTATTCTTAGTATCTAAACCTGCTTCAGCTAAATTAGCAATAACATCTTCTACAGTTGCTCCACCAAATACTGGAGTTGAAGCTTTATAATTGATATCTTCTACATCTAAACCGGCATTTTTAATAATTAAGAAAATGTCATTGTATGATATTTTCTTCTTTGCTTCAACTAATGAAGTAATATTATTATTTTTTAAATATCCACAAATTAATTTAGCTAATACTTTTGCTTTTTCTTCAATTAATCCAAAGTATTTTGTGTATAATTTGCTAATTGCACTTGGAGTACCTGCTTCTAAAGCAAATTCAATGATTTTTTGTTGACCAAGTAAACGCATTGATAGACCAAGATTAATTTCTAATACTTGACCAATATTCATACGTGATGGTACACCTAATGGGTTTAAACAAATATCAATTGGGGTACCGTCTTCCATAAATGGCATATCAGCAATTGGTGCAACAATAGAAATACATCCTTTATTACCATGTCTTCCTGACATTTTGTCACCAATTTGAATTTTACGTTTTTGAGCAATTGTAACTTTAATTAATTCAATAGTATTGTCCTCAAACTTCATATCATCTTTTGTATAACGTTCAACTTTAACAACAATACCATCTCCTCCATGAGGAACTTTTAATGAAGAATTACGGTAGTTTTTAGTTTTATTTCCAAAAATAGCAAACAATAATTTTTCTTCACCTGATAATTCATCTTGTCCACGGGGAGTGATTTTACCTACTAAAATATCATCTTCATGTACTTCAGCGCCAACCATAATGATACCATCTTCATCTAAATAACGTTTGGCATCTTCACTAACATTTGGAATATCACGAGTGATGATTTCATCACCATTTTCACTTTCCACACAATTAATACTGTGAACATCTAAAGAGATTGAAGTGTAAACATCATCTTTTACTAATCTTTCGCTTATTACGATAGCATCCTCATAGTTATAACCATTTCATGTAGTAAATGCAACTAATGGATTTCTTCCTAATGCAAGTTCTCCATTATACATAGCAGGACCATCAGCAATAATTTGATTAGCCTTAATCTTTTGACCTAAACTAACTATTGGTTGATGATTAATACATGTATTTTGGTTAGATTTAATGAATTTGTTTAAAATATATTCATTAGTTTTACCATTTAAACATTTAATAGTAATACTATTTCCATCAACTTTTTCTACAACTCCATCATTCTTAGCTATCCTACTCAAACCTGAATCATGAGCAATTTTATATTCACTTCCAGTACCAACTATTGGGGCAATTGGACGAATTAATGGCACAGCTTGTCGTTGCATGTTTGCACCCATTAATGCACGGTTAGCATCATTATGTTCAAGGAAAGGAATTTCACTTGTTGCAACTGAAACTATTTGTCGAGGTGCAATATCAATATAATCAACTTTATCATAACTTACAAGTTTTTGATTACCACGATAACGACAAATAATTTGTTTTGGAATTAATTTGTTATTACTATCATGAGGAATAGTTGCTTCACAAATATAGTATTCATCTTCTCTTAATGGAGTTATCCATTCAACATCTTTTTGAATAACACCATTAATTACACGATGATATGGTGTAATTAAAAATCCATTCTCATCAATTTTAGCATATGATGCTAAAGACATAATTAAACCAATATTTTGTCCTTCAGGAGTTTCAATAGGACAAATTCTTCCATAATGAGAATAATGAATATCACGAATATCTAGGTTTGGGTCATCTCGATAAATTCCACCATCACCCATTGCTGATAAACGACGTTTATTTGATAACTCAGATAAAGGATTTTGTTGGTCAACAAATTGAGTTAATTGATTTGTATTAAAGAAGGCTTTAATTATAAACTGAAATGGTTTAGTATTTACTACTGTTCGTATTGTTGTTCTTTGATCAGTCTTCTTTTGGTTATCTTGATTAGCAGTAGGAATAGAAATAGAAGCTAATTTATCCTTAATTTGTTTTTCAACACGTGCTAGACCAACTTGTAGTTTAGATTTTAGTTGTTCACCAACTAATCGTAAACGTTTATTACCTAAGTGATCTATTTCATCAGTAGTTCCAATTTCATAACTAAAGTTAATTACATAAGACATGCAACAAACAAAATCAGCTAAAGTTAAAGATGTGTAGTTGTGAACATTTGTATTGTTTGGTAAACCAATAATAGGAGTAGTCTCATCTTGATCAGGGTTTATGTGATCATTATCAACATAAATTAGAACTTTCTCAACTTTATTGTCAATTTTGTTCTCACATTTTGAACTAACATTCAAACTAATTTCATCACCAACATGTAATTTATTTTCTTGAATTAATTTTTTAAAGATATCGAGTTGAACTTTGTTAATAAACGTATTTTTTGAGATAATTATTTTATTTTTATTGTCATAAACATCTTGAGCTATAGTTCTTTGATATAATCGATCAGAAATGTGCATTTTATGTAATGTACGGTATCTACCAGCAGAAGATAAATTATATTTTCTGTTAACCATAAAATGCTCAGTAATGATATCCTGATAACAAACAGGATTAGTTTTTGAACTTACTTCTGTTTCAATAGCACGAGTAGAAATGTTTAAAGCTTCAATCAAATCTTTAGCAGCTTTTTCAGTAATAATAATATCTAAACATTTTTTGATATCATTTTCTAATTTATCTTTTTGCTCATATAACTTATCACCTTGAACTTTAATTGCTTTTAATTTATTTTCTAATTCAATTTTTTCTTGTCCTTTTGTATTATTGAAATTAGATTCAATTTCTTTAACTTTTGCAAAATTTGTATTGTAATGAAAATTAATCTTATCTTCAAGAATTTTTTTCTGTTTTAATTTATCATTATATTCTTTAATTTTTTTAGTAAGTTTGGCATCAATAGGAGAACCTGAAATAACACTTTCTAATTCATCATGTAATTTATCAATGTTAGATATGATTTTACGAATATCTTTATCTTCAACAATGGTATTGTGATTATATTTGTCTGCAGCAAGTGTATTAATAATAATTCGATCATTGTTAAATAATCGTAAAATTTCATCCTGACCCATTCCAAATGCTTTAAGAATAGAAGTAGCAGGTTTATCTACAACTTCTTTTCCTGTACTATCACGCATTAAAATTCTTATTATTTCCAATTTTTTGTCTTTTTCTTTATCATCAAAAACAAGATTAATTAGTGTACCTCTATTTGGCAATATTTCACAAATTTTACCATCAATAATTTTCTTTTTATTATTTAGTTTAATTTGTGATTGATTTAAAATATAAACACCAGGAGAACGAACAATTTGAGAAACAACAACTTTTTCAATTCCATTAACAATAAATGTTCCTCTCTCAGTCATAAGTGGAATATTACCAAAGAAAACACCCTTTGATAAATGTTGTTTTGTATCTTTAACTGATCTTTTTTCTTCACCAGTTTCATTATTCAATAGTCCTAAATCAACATAAAGTGAACACTCATATGTTAATCCTTCATCTCTACACTCTTGTTCTGTTTTAGTTGGGTTAACTAAATTAATCCCATAATACTTTACGGTGTATTTATTATTTTTAGCATGACTAATTGGGAAATATTCTTCAATTAGTTTAGCTAATTCTTTATCAAGAAAATTCTTGTATGAATTTCTTTGTATTTCTAATAAATCTGGTTCAGTAAAATTAATTTCTGATTTGCTAAAATCACGACGAATTACAAGATTAGAAACTTGTGATTCGCTATATCTTTTTTCTATACTCATATGAATAAAATAGCACTCCTTGGTTCACTACTATAATAGAAATAATTTATTAATTATATATAAAAAATAAAATAAAAATATTAAATTATAAAGTGATAAACATAATTTTTTTGATCAGTATGTATTATCATTGTATTTATAGAATAATTTTCCGATACATATTTCTCAAATTTTCTAATATCTGCTTGATTTGCGTCAATGCCAGCAAAAATTTTCAATGATGGTGAAACAATTTTCTTTAATTTTACACTATGGATAGTGCTATTAATAACTACTTTTGCAGCTTCAAAAACATTTTTATTTGATGAAATAATTGTTTTATCAATAATGCCTATGTAATCACCTGAATTAACTTTAATTTTTCCATTAATAACAGATTTACTTGCAATAGCAAGTTTACCAAATCGTGAATGAGATAATTGATTAAGATTATCTACATTATCATCAAAATCCTCATAAGGATTATAAGCTAAACATAATTTATATGTTACAGCAATATCACGAGAATTAATTAATTTTGCTTTGATTTTTTTATTTAATAATTGAATTGCTTGTGTAGAAGCTAAAATAGCATTTGAATCATCAACAATTAAAATAATTCTAGAGGATTTAACATTTTGCAAAGCAATAAAAAATTCTTGAATTGAAGGATTGCCAGAATTTTCATAATTAATCACATAATCAACTTTAAATTCATTAACAAACAAATCAGATAATTTTTTAGTTGGACATGTAATAATAACTTTAGTATCATTTGAAAGATGAACATTATTATTTTTCACTGAAGAATTTTTCCAATCAAAACCACCTAAAGTAGCACCTGGATTATTCTTTAAAAATTGCATGGTCATGTTTTCAATTTTAACTTTAACAAATTCACCATATCTTTGAGCAATTTGTAAAGCTAAATATGGAGCAGTTGTATGAATGTGAACTTTAACAATATTATCATCTTCTACTACAACTAGACAATTACCAATTCGCTCATATTCTCGTTTAAAAGAAGGAAGATTAAAATCCATTTTATCTTTTTGATTAATTGTAACTTTTGCCTTCTTTTCAAAAATAAATTCACAGCAATAACCGAAACCTTCATTTTTATCTTCAAAATTAGTAATGATAGCATTGCTATCTTTCTTTTTTAAAGATTTTTTTCTCATTACTTTTTTTATAGATTCTTTGTTGTTTAAAACATCGCTCATTCCGCTTAGAAAACAGAATAAACCATATCCACCTGAATCAACTACTCCAGCATTTTTCAAATCTTGAAGCATATTAGGAGTTTCATTTAAAATATTCTCAGCTGCAGTAACAGCAAATGCAAATAATTCTTCAACACTTTTAAAAGAATTAGCATTATTAGTAATTTCTTCACTTGTTACACGAATAACAGTTAAAATTGTACCTTCAATAGGATCAGTTACAGCTTTATAAGCATATTCAACAGCTTTTTTAAAACATTCAATAATTTCAACTAAACTTAAACTATCAGTATCTGGTTTAAAATTAATCACAAACCCTTTCATAATTTGTGAAAAAATAACCCCAGAATTACCACGAGCATTCATAAGTAAAGCTAATGAATAATCTTTACCAAATTGTTTTAAATCAATATAAGATTTATTTTTAATTGCATTTATTGCACCTTCAGTAGTAACTTTCAAGTTACTACCTGTATCACCATCTGGTACAGGGAAAATATTTAACTCATCAATGTATTCAAAGTTTTCAGCGATGATTTGAGCACCTCTTTCAAACATTTGTTTTAATATGTTGATATCAATTTTAGTCATAATTAATTACAGAGCTGTAACCTCCACATTAATATTTTTCATATCAAAATGTTTAGTCATTTGAAAGTGAATTAGACTTTGTAATCGCAAGCATAAATCATAAATGTTGATAATATCTTCACTAGGATAAAATTCCACTTTAACTATTAAATTACTAGATTTCTTTTCAATATCAATATTAACTTTTTTAGTATTATCAACACCTGGTGTTTTACGAACAATTTGTCCAATAATATCAATTAATAAATCCTTAGAAATGCCTAAAAAATTCTGGTTTTTCATAAAAATTCACTATTAATAAATTATATATAAGATATAATGATAAGATAAATATAAGGTTATTTTATGGCAGTTCAACAAAGAAGAGTAAGTAAATCAAGAAAAGGAATGCGAAAGAGCCATTTAGCATTAACATCTCCTACTGTTTCTACATGCAAAAAATGTGGAAAAACAGTTAAACCACATCACATTTGTAAAAATTGTGGTTATTATAATGGCAAAAAAATTGTCAACATTAAAGAATAAGTAAATAGATGAAAAATTCAAATGACATTAACAAGGATCAATCAATTGATAAACTTGAAAAACTTTTTAAAAAAGGTTTAGAAAGTAAAGATCATATTAATTTTTCTCAAGGTTATAATTTCATAAAAATATTTTTAATTAGCGCTTCTGCAAGTTTTATTGGTGTTATTTTTTGTTATTTAATTTACATTTACTGTTAAAATGTATAAATATAATACTCATTGTGGTGTCTTAGCCAAGCGGTAAGGTCCGAAGCTGCAACCTTCGTATTCGTCAGTTCGAATCTGACAGACACCTCCATAAATTAAACCTAGTTTAAACTAGGTTTATTTTTTTTAATATACATCATACCTAATGTACAAAACGAAACCTTGAGTTAAAATTATTAGCCCTAAACATACAAAAATTAATACTAATCAATATGAATTAAATTCTTTTTCATAATCATAGATAAATACTAAATTATGTGTAATGTATGCTAAATTAGATGTTTTACATATATAAGATTGATAAGCATTGGTATATCCCATAGATAGGCAAGGGAAAACATCATTTGATGTAGCAAAATCATGAATTAATGTTTGCATTTTCAAGCCTAATTCTGAAAAATAACCATATGTATTGCTTAATTTAATTTTTCCTGCACTAGTAGAATTGTAAATATCATAGCATTGATATAAACTAGTATATTGTGATGTAGGATTTTCATTCCCATCATATATACATGAAGCATATTTCATCACATTAAATCTATCTACTACAGAATCATTACTAACATAAGCACTTAATCAATCTGTTTCTTTCTCATTATTTATAATTCTTGGCATACAAAAAGGTAAAGTTTTTATTAATTTTGCTTGTTCATTATCATTATATTGAGAAATATTCCTTAGCTTATAACTATTAAATTGTGGAAAATATACAAATTTAAAATATTCGCTCCAAGGAATAGTAATATTTTCATTTGTTCCACTATAATCAGTACAAATATAATCATCTAATCCATAATAGCCCATTAATTGACGAGTTAAAAAATATTTGTATTTGTACATAATATAAGCAAAATCATAATCATTTTTAATATTTAAAATTGTTTTAATATTATTTAAGTTTAATTGATCATATAATCAATGTGAATATAAAAAGTATCCATCATTAGTTAAATTAAAATTGTATTTATAATATTTATTATTCTCAAGGAAACAAGAAGTGTTATTTATAGTTGGATTAGTAAATAAAGTATTAAACAAAATATAGTTAAATACATCACGTTCTTCTTTTGTTGGTTCTAATTGTAAATTGTTTACATGGACAATATTTTTAGTTTCTTTAATTGCTTTAAAAAATAAACCTGGAAAATAAGAATGATCCTTTGATCATTTATTTCCATAAGCATACAAATATTGGTTATCAGCAATTGCACCATAATTGGAAAATATGCTATTGTTTTGTTGATAAGAAAGTGTATCAATGTAAATGTTGTTAGTAATTAAATTCATATAGCTTGAAATAAAATTAGCAATATTTTCAGGAGATGTTTGATCTGCAGAATTTATTTCAGCCATTCCTTTCAATGCATCAACACCAACAAGTTGGTAATAAGTAATAAATGGAACAAAATCAGAATAATTTTGTTGATAGAAATCCATCCATTTGGTGTTATCATCATTAGTAAAATAGTTCCCGTTATTATCTACTAAATCATTTTCAACCAATGAGTGAATTGGACCATTATAATAAAAGGAATATCAATGGTAACGTCCTATCTCTTCTAACCCATTTGTTCTAAAGGCAATATCATCCAATATTCCTAAACAACTTAATTTTTGGTAATATTTTTGTGGATTAAAAGTATTAAAAAATTGCATATTGCTTTTATGCAATGCTTTATTAAATGTTTCCTTTTGAAACTCTAGATCAAAAAATGGGATAGTGTCATTAAATTGTTTTGAACTTGGTGAAAAATATTTAGTTTGTTTTACATTATTATTAATGGAAATAACATTTGAACTAGTTAAATCTAAAGTAACATCTTTATTAGCTACATCATCCATAGTGCGTGTTGCCACAACTACAGTGATATTAATGATGTTAAAAATAATTGCACTAACAACACTAATAGCAATTAAACCAACTTTACCTAATTTTAATGAAAGCAAGATTAATAAACCACCAAATACCATTAAAGCAATTAAATTCAAAAAGAAAACACTAATAATTAAACTTATAACTAAATAATAATTACTTTCAGGTACCAAAAAACCAAAACATAAAATTGCTGCAGAAAGTATAGATAAAATTAATGCAATAATAAAAAAACATAAAAACTTTGCAAAAATAATTTTAAATCTAGATATTGGTTTAGATGAAATAATCAATTCTGATCCATCTTCTTGTGAGGTTTTAAAAATATAAGTAACTAATAGTGGTGATATAGCCAAATGAAGATATAACAATATTTGTTGTGGCACAAATGTTTGGTTAGTTCATATTGATGCAATATATGAATTTTTAATTAGTGGAATTAAATAAATGAATATAACAAATACTAATAAATAAACAAAATTAACAAAATAAAATACTTTCTTTTTAAACACTTGTTTAAATAAAAAAAATAAATAAGTACGAAAATTATGAGTATGAATTTTCATATTAAATTATATTAGCATAAACATTTATATATTTGTAAATCATTTAATAGTCTTATGATAATTCTTTCTTTTTAAAATCAATTTCATGGTTATTAATTGTAATAACCATATAAGTTGGCTTACCTATTCTTGGTTGGGTAGCGCTTCCAGGATTACACAAAATTTTATAGTCTTTATTTATTTTAACCTCATAACTATGAGAATGACCAAATAATATTACATCGGCATCATTTTTATTAGCATAATTAAATAATCTTTTAATTCAACGACTATGTGGATGAGATACAAACTGATGACCATGCATTAAAATGAAATTATATTGATCTAATTTAAATTTAATTATTTCTTGTGATGCATCAACATCATTATTCCCTGGAACAAAATATGTAAATAATTCCTTCATTTTGTCCAACGGATATAAATGATCTCCACAATGAATAGTAACATCATATTTATTCGCATGAATAATATCTTCAATTTTTTGAAGATCTTTACCATGTGTATCAGATATTACCAAAATAGTGATCATATTTTATTTATTATATTAATGGTAGATTTTAAGGGAATTTAAAATAAATTTAATATTATTTAATATATTTTTTAATAAGACTAGCTACCTTGTAATTAACAAATTGAGATAATTCTTGTAATGAAACCTTTTTTAAATCATTAATATCCTGATAACGTGATAATATTTTTTCAGCTGTTTTTTTACCAATACCTGGTATTTCTTCAATTTTTCTTTTCAATAATGATGAAATTTTTTTATTTTTAAAAAATGTGATGGCAAAACGATGACATTCATCTTGAATTCGTGAAACAAAAAAATATAAATTGCTATCTTTTTTTAAATTAAATATTTTATTTCTATCTAAATAAATTTTTTCAGTCTTGTGATCCTTATTTTTAACTAAACCTATGACTTTAATTTTTTCATTTAAATTTAATTTAGTAAGTGTTTCATTTATAACATTAACTTGTTGACTACCACCATCAGCAATTATTAAATCTGGTAATTTTTCATTTTGCTTAATAGCATCATGATATTTTCTAAAAATAACTTCTTTAGTACAACTAACATCACTAGTTGAAAATTGATTTTTAATAATAAATTTGCGGTATAACTTTTTATTAAAATTACCTTCTTCTAAAGCTATCATTGCTCCAACTTTATTTTCATTAAATAAATTAGACATATCAAACATATGGATTAAATGTAATGATTCTTCATTCAATATTTTCTTTAATTCATCAAATCCATTCTCAAAAATTGATGCTTTTTTAATGAATTGTAAAAAATTAGTTTTATAAAACATTTTTGCATTATCAGCAGCAAGTTGTAAAATAGTTTTAAATTTACCTACCGGTTGATTAATAAATTTAATATTGGTGATTAATGATAGTTGTTTAATATTTATATCATTTAATGCAATATAACATATATCTGGTTTATTAAAATTATCTAAATAAAATTGACATAGATAACTTATTATAGCTTCATTAATATCTGAATTAATATGTGAAATTTGTTGATTTTTGGCTAATAACTTACCATTTTTATATGACAAAACTACTATTGTAATAAAATCATTATAAGAATAAAAACCAATAACATCAATTTGTTGTTTTGAAATAATATTTACATTTTGTTTCATCCAAATATTTTTAATGGAATTAGTAATATCTAAAATTTCCTTTGCTTCCTCAAACTGTAAATTTTCTGAATATGCCTTCTCTTTGTTGTACAGCTCATTAATAATTTCTGAAATATCATTATTAAAAAAATTAATTATGTCATTTTCAATTTTTTTATAATCTTCATTATTAATTTTGTTTATGCATGGTCCTAAACAATGACCCATATCATAATGTAAACATTTTCGATGAGGAATTTTTTGACATTTACGTAAAGGAAATAATTTTAGTAAAAATTTGTATATACCATATGAATTAAAAATATGAGGGGCAAATGGACCAAAATATTTACCTTTATAAATATTCATATTGTGTGTATATATAAGGCGTGGATGTTTTTCATCAGTTAAAACTATATAAGGATAGTTTGTTCCATCTTTCAGAAGAATATTATATTTTGGTTTGTGCATTTTAATTAAATTATTTTCCAAAATTAATGATTCATTTTCATTATTAACTGTAATGAAATCAATATCATAAATTTTTTCTACAAGTTTTTTAGTTTTTAATGAAACATTATTTGAAAAATATTGATGGACTCTCTTGGAAAGGTCTTTTGCCTTACCAATATAAACAATCACATTATGCTGATCTTTTCATAAATAACATCCAGGTTTGTGTGGGATAAGTTTTAATTTATTTTCAATATTAGCATTCATTATTAAATTGTTTTATCAATCTTTCAATGTCTTGCCTTGACATTGTGTCTTTAGAACCATTAATTACCATTTGTTCATAAATATCTTGGAGTGAAGGAATATTTTTTCTTAATTCATTAAAGTAAACATTATTTTTAATTAAATTAATTTGAAACTTGTTATAAATTTCTTCATTTTTAAATGTAATTTTGTAATAAATAAGATTATGATCACTTGCATAATGACTTGCAATGATTTTTAATTCATTTATAATTTCATTAAATTTATTACTAAATTTATTATCAATACATACAATATATTCATTTGCAAACATTGTTTTTAATAATTCATCACGTTTACCTGAATAAATCACTTTTCCACCATCGAGGATAGTTAATGAATCACAATATGAATTTAATTCAGAAAGAACATGTGAAGACATAAAAATAGCTTTACCTTGTTGTTTTAAATGTTTTAATGTATTAAAAAAATCAATACGTGCTTTAGGATCTAGATTAGCCATTGGCTCATCCATAATAATGATCTCTGGATCATGAGTTAAGGTTTGTGCTAAAATAATTTTACGCTTTTGGCCTGATGAAAATTTATTAGGTGAAACATGTCTTAAATTCCACATACCAAGATCTTTCAATACTTGTTTTACTTTATTAATAGCAAAATGTTTATTAAAACCAGAAAGCATAATCATCCAAGTTAAATATTCTTGTGCAGAAAAACCTTCTGGGAAAACAGCTTTTTCAGGAACATAACCTATTTTCTTTTTAGATGCCTCATTAATATTTGGAATACCATCTATTAAAATTGTTCCAGATCACTTATAGTATGAAGAAATAATTGATTTGATAGTTGTTGTTTTACCTGCACCATTTGCACCAATAAATGCATGGAACTCTCCAGGATAAATATCAAAATTTAATGAATCAATTGTAGGAATTTTTTTATGTCCATAATATTTAGTTAAATTACGGACATATAGAATTGGTTTTTCCTTTTTTGATTTATAGAAATCAATATCATATTCAAAAAACTTATGGTTTTTAGAGCCTACAAAATTAAAATACTCATTAATAACTCTATAAATACGTTTTGCTTCTTCAGCATATTTACTATTAATAAATAATTTTTTACATTCATTATTAAATGAATTAATTGTTTCATTTAATTGTTTTTTTTCATTTAATGCAGATTGCTTAATTTTTGTAATCACACTTGTAGTATCAGAATAGTTGCTTTGCTTAACTAAATTAATCTTAAAAAGTTTATTGGTATTAATTTCATTGTAACCTTTAAATGAATGGATAAACTTATTTAATTCATCATTTTTTTCAATAAATTTAATAATGTCTTCTTGAGTAATTTTCATTATCTATTTTGTTTTAGTACATTTTCACATCGTTTACAAATATGATCATTGTTTAATTCATTATTTTTAAAATATTCTCAACAACGTTCACATCTTATAAAATTAGCATTTGAACATTCTATTTCTCATGCATTCTTTTCCATTGAATCATTATTTTCAATTACAACATTAGCAACATTTAAATAATATTTAAGCAAAAGTGGTTCAAAATTTAAATAATTATTAAGTTTAATTTTCACTATAGCTTGTGTGTTTTTAGCTATACTATTGTTTTTTCTTAATAATTCTAATTTAGCAAAAACATCATCTTTCAATTTAAAAAATAGAGATCAATATTCATTATTTATTGGATCAATATTAACTCCTAAATTATTTAAATATTTAGTTAAAAAAATTGATTCTTCTTTTGTATTAACTGATTTTAAATGAGAATATACTTCTTCACAAGTATAAGGAAGAATTGGAGCAAGCATTGATAAGTATGCTTTTAATATGTGAAAAAGAACTGTTTGAATAGCGCGTCGTTTTTGATTATTAGGTTCATCACAATACAAACTATCTTTAATGATGTCAAAATATCAACTTGATAACTTAATTGTATTTAAATTTAATAATTTAATAATTGATGAAAAATCAAAACACTCATAAAATTGTTTAACTTGTGTTAACATATTATTAATTTGAGTAAGAATATAATTTTCTTCAGGATCAAATTTAGTTACTTTGTCTTTATTAAAATTAAAATCAACAATATTAGATAAAATAAATTTAAAAATGGTATTCCTTATACGACGATAAACTTCAGAAATTTGATTTAAAATACCATTAGAAATTCTTACATCATCTTGATAATCACTATTAGCTGCTCACAATCGTAAAATATCAGCACCATATTTAGCACATACAGTCAAAGGATCAATAATATTTCCTAGTGATTTTGACATTTTTCTTCCCATATCATCTAAAACAAAACCATGAGAAAGTAATATTTTGTATGGAGCAATATCATTTTCAATTACACTACATATTAATGAAGAATTAAATCAACCTCGATATTGATCATTACCTTCAAAATACAAATCATATGAAGGTTTTAATCCATAATGTTTCAACACATTATAACTGCTTCCTGAATCAAATCATACATCCATAATGTCTTTTTCTTTAGTGTATCAATGTCCATTGTTTTTATAATCATTTGGTAAGAAGAATTCAACAGGTTTTTCAAATCAAGAATTTGTTCCATTCTCATTAATGATCTTAATAACATGAGTAATTAAATTGACATCAAAAATAGGATTTTTGTTTTCATCAAAAATAATTGGAATTGGTACTCCTCATATTCTTTGACGAGATATGCATCACTCAACACGATTAGAAACCATATCTAATAATTGTTTTTTATTATTAGGATTAATAAATTTAACATCATCGATTGCAGCAATTAATTTGTCTTTAATTTTAGAAATATTAACAAACCATTGTTTTGTTGCTCTATAAATAACAGGTTTTTTAGTTCGTCAATCAATTGCAACTGAGTGAGTAATTTTTTTACAGTTTAAAAGTGAATTAGTTTTTGTTAATCGATCAATAACAATTTTGTTTGAATCTTCATAGAAAACTCCTTCTAATTCAGAATCATTAATAGTTTTATCAAACTTACCATATTCATCAATAGGACAATAAATGCCAATTCCATATTTTTTACATGCATAATAATCTTCTAATCCAAAACCTGATGCATTATGCACTAATCCAGTACCATTTTCACTTGTTACATACTCTGCTAAAATAACTGGTGAATTACGTTTAATTCAGGGATGAATATATTGAATATTTTCAATATCTCTTCCTTTAAATGTACCAACAACTTTATAATTTTCTCAACCTAAATTTTTTGCTATTTCTTTATGAGTTTTTTCTAATAAAATGTAATAGTCATCTTTGTAAGCAATTCTTGCATATTCAAAATCAGGATGAACAGCTATAGCTAAATTACTTGGAATAGTTCAAGGTGTTGTTGTTCAAATTATTAACTTGTCATTATTTTTGATATATTTATTACCATTTACAACATTGAATGCAACAAATATAGAATAAGCTTCTACATTTTCATACTGAATTTCTGCTTCAGCTAAAGCTGAATGACTTGATCATGATCAATATACTGGTTTAAAATCTTGATAAATTAAACCTTTTTTAACAATAGCTAAAAATAAATTTAATTGATCTTGTTCAAATTCTTTATCAAGTGTTAAATATTTTTTGTTAAAATCTGCCACTAAACCTAAACGTTTAAATTGTGTAATTTGTTTATTAACATTTTCAATAGCAAATTCTTTGCAATTTTCTCTTTGATCAACTACAGGTAAACTAGTTTGTTTACTACCATTTTTTTTAATTAACGCATGTTCAATTGGTAATCCATGAGTATCCCAACCAGGTATATATAATGAATTATCTCCATTCATTAAATGATAACGCACAATAATATCTTTAATAATTTTATTAAGTGCATGTCCAACATGAATATTACCATTTGCATATGGTGGACCATCATGTAAAATCCAATGTCTACCATCTTTGTTTTTTTTTAATATCTTGTCATAAATATTACTATCATCTCAAATTTTTTGAATTTTAGGCTCTTTTATATTTAAATTAGCCTTCATTTCAAAATCTGTTTTTAATATATTTAAAGTGTCTTTATAATTAACCATTGTAAATAAATTATATTTATTTAGTCAATGTTTTTAGCAAATCAATTAATAAAGATTTTGTGTGAACAAAATCTGATAGTACTGCACCACCTTGTGCTAAATATTTACTACCACCACCATAACCCTTAAGCAATTTATTAAATTGTTGCACTAAACTATTAGCTAATCATAAATTAATGATAATCTCTTTACCACTGGCAATTACATATTCTAGCTTGTCCTTTTTTTCATTAAAGAAAATGAAAACATGAGTAGGATTTTGGTTACATAAATTTAGAAGAACAGAAGAAAGTAATTTTGTGTCCTCATCTTTAACAAATGTGTAATGAATGCATCCGGCACTAAGAGGAATAAATTTTTTAGCTAATTCAGTTGTATGATTTTTATTTATGTCTTTTATAGATTGTTTGATTAATGATGTATAAACTTCTTTAATTTTTTTAAAATCTAATTTTAATTTACGAAAACAAATACGATCTGCATCATAATTTAATGAATTAAATATTTTGTTAAATTCATCAGAAATTATCTTATGGTGATCTAATTCATTTTTCATATTATTAATTTGTAACTTTAATTTATCAATCTCATTTGATAAGTAATTAGTAATTGTATCATTAGATGTTATTCCAACAATCCGATAAAAATTGCTCCCTTTTAATTCATAATCAATGATCATAAATTGTTCAATATCTCTTGAATTTTTAATATGTGTGCCACCACAAATAGTAGCAACATTTTGATCAACAATAACTACACGTAATTTATCACCAATTTTTTCATATGTTTTTTCAAAATTAGCTTGTGCATGAATTTCTTTTGCTTCAGCCAAACTCATAATTTTTGTACTTACACTAGCATTTGAATTAATGATTTCATTAATTTTATCTTCAACTAAATATATTTCTTCATCTGACAATTTATGTTTACAATGAAAATCAAAAGAATATTTTAAATAACTCTTACTTGAACCTTCTTGATGAATGCTCTTATCAACTAATGATTGTAATGTTTTTTCCAATAAATGTTCACATGAGTGATTACGAGAAATTCTTAATCGTTTATCAGCATCAACTCTTAATTGATTAACAATAGAATTAGTATTTATTTCAAAATCTGGGTCAATTAAATGAAAATGTTGCAAATTTGGTCCTTTAATAACATCTAAAACTTTTGTTTGTTTATTATCAACAATAATAAATCCTTCATCATGAGCCTGACCACCACTTGTTGCATAAAATGGTGTTTTATCAAAAACTAGTCAACATTTGTTTTTTATTTTATTAACTTGATGAAAATTTTCATCAAATATACCAATGATTTTTGAATCCAATAATGTTAAAGAATCATAATCAAATAATGAATTCTTTTTAAAAGTTAACAATTCATTATTTTGTTCAATAAAGGCTTTTATATTGTTAGTATTCTTAGAAATTTTTTGATGTTCTTTCATTAATTTAATATATTGTTTTTCATCAACATTAATATTGTTTTGTTCACACATGATTTTAATAAACTCATATGGGAAACCATATGTATCAGTTAATTTAAATACATCAATAGCAGATAATTTTTTATTTTTAGAAATAGCATTTTTTAGTAATAAAAATCCCTTTTGTAATGTTTGTTCAAATAAATCATTTTCAGTATAAATAGTTTTAATTATTTCGTCTCTATTTTTTAATAAATATGGATAAAAATCAGACATTGAATCAATGATTGCATTAATAAGATCTTTAATAAAATTTTTATTTAAATTTAAAAAATTTGCATACATTAATGCTCTTCTTATTAATCGTCTAATTACAGCACCTCGATCTTTTGCACTTGGAAAAATTTTATCAGCAATTGCAAATACTGAAGCTTTAATATGATCGCAAATGATAATAAAATTACGATTTATTTGTTTTTGATTCCTATCATTTGTAAAATATGCATTTATTTCATATTTAAAATTTGTATGATTTTCAAGAATTTTTATTAGAGAATTAAAAGCATCAGTATCATAATCTGTAGGAACATCTTGTAAAACACAAGCAAGTCTTTCTAAACCTGCGCCAGTATCAATATTTTTACGTGCTAATTCCGTATAATTATCCTTACCATCATTATTAAATTGAGAGAAAACAATGTTTCATATTTCAACATATCTATCATTTTCAATATCTTTGAAAAATAATTCTTCTCCAATATTTTTAGGATCATACTTTTTGCCACGATCAAAATAAATTTCAGTACAAGGGCCGCATGGTCCATTACCAACATCTCAAAAATTTCGATCTTTATCACATTTTAAAATTTTATGTTTATCAATACCTAATTTTATTCATTCATTATATGCATCGGTATCATCTTTATAAACAGTAAAATACAATTTATTAACATCTAAACAAAAATGATTAACAAGAATATCATATGCAAAATGAATAGCTTCTTTTTTAAAATAATCTCCAATTGAGAAATTACCAAGCATTTCAAAAAATGAATGATGACGAGAAGTTACTCCAATATTTTCAATATCATTTGTTCTAATACATTTTTGAGAACTAGTTAAGCGATAAGAAGGTGGATTTTTTATCCCGGAAAAAAATGGTTTAAGTGTAGCAACACCAGAATTAATTAATAAAAGTGATGGATCATTATGTGGAACTAATGATTGTGATGGTCATATTTGGTGACCTTGATTTTTAAAATAATCCAATCATTTGGTTCTAATATTACTTAATGTCCATTTTAACATGATGAATAATTATATATTTAATATAAGGTGGATATGGTGTTGAACATAACTTTACTATACATTGTTAATAAATAATTAAATTATTTTTAATAATTTATATTTTCTTAGTTAAATGATTAATTGCAATAATGAATTTTGAAAAATTTCTATTATCTAGTTTTGTTGCTATTTTTTGAATTGTTGAAAAAATTTTTAATGAATAACCCATGAGGTCAACTTGTGAAATAAATTTCGAATAATTTTCTAAATTTTTTTGTAAATTATTCGAAAATTCTCCAATTGAAAAATTAATTAAAAAATATTTACATAAAAGAAACAATAATTCATATGAATTGTTCATACTTAAATTACATGATTTTTCAATGTTGTTAAATGCAACAAATATATCTTGAAAATCATCATTCATTAATTTATCATATTGCTCTTTTCAAAAAAATAATTTATCATCTTCTTTTAATTCAGAACATTTTGATAAAAAAAATGTTTGGAATGATGAAATACTATCAATTAATTTAGTACTTGATAAAATATGTATAAATTCATCAACATTAATTGATAATTTTAATTGGATAAAATAAAGATATGCAATTAAAAAAGATTCAAAAGGCATAAAAAATACAATACCTTTATTTGAAGTTTTTATATATTTTTTAATTACTTTCTTTATTTTTTTTAAATCAGAAAAAATTTTTTTTAAAATTTTATTATTTTGCATTATTTTTTATTACTAATTTTTTTCAATTCTTCATTAACAAAATTTAATAATCCTTTTATTTCGTCATAATTCATACGAGTTGGTCCAACAATTGATAGTTGTTTTGTTGAATTTCCAGTTTTGACTGAAGTGGAAGCAATGGTGATATCTTTTATACCAACATCATTGGCAAATGTAATTTTTGTATCACCTTTGTTTTGTTGAGTAAAAGCTATTTGTTTTCAAATAGAAGATTTTTCTAAAAGCTGTAAAACATTTTTCAATCGATTTATATCTTGGAATTCTGGTTGCATAACTAAATTGTTAATTCCATAAATGTTTGGTTTTTGTTGTACAAGATTAAATCCAAATATTTTTTCAATGATTTTTTGCATGCAGAATTCATATTGATGAACTGCCTTGCGAATTAATTCTCTAATTGTCTGCAACTTATGTTTAATGTCACTCAATTTTGTATCAATTAAACGATCATTAAATATTTTTACACATATCGTTACATCTTCTAGTTGCTTGTTATTTTCGATAGCAATACTATTTTTAACAATGTCACCATTTGAATTAACTAGAATAATTAAAACTTGTCTTGAGGAAATAGGTATTAAATCAAATCGTTTCAATGTAACATCTGTATCAAATGATTGAACCACTGTTGGTAATTTAAGAATTGACTCAATAAGTGAAGCTGATTCATCAATAATGTTATCAATAGATAAATCTCTACGTTCAAATATAATTTTTAATTTATTTTTAATATCATTTGAAAGATATGGTTTTAAGATATTTAATTCATAATATTTATATCCATTAATTGAAGGAATGCGACCAGAAGAAGTATGGGTTTTTTCTAACAATCCATATTTTTCAAGCAAATTCATTTCAATTCTAATTGTTTGCGGAGATAAATTAGTCAAATATTTATCTACAATTAATTTACTTGGTACAGGTTGAGCACTATAAGTATATTCATCAATAATAATTTTTAGGATTTGTTTTTGTCGATCAGAAAGTTTAAACATAATTAAAAAAATGATTAACTAAAGTATTTATTATATTTTATATAAAATATAAACTATTCTATTTGAAAATGATCTATAAGTTATTAGCTGTTGATTTAGATGGGACATTACTTACAAAATTTAAAACAATCACTAAAAAAGACTTGAAAGCATTAAAACAATATAGTCAAAAAAATGGTGAAATTTTAATTTGCACAGGAAGAAGTTTTGACAATGCCAAAAAATACATAAGTACCATTGAAAAATATATTGGTAAAAAATTAAAATATGTAGCTACACTTTGTGGTGCTGCAATTCATACTGACAATAATAATCACATTTCATATGCACCAATTGATTATGAAACTACCAAACTAATTATTAAAAAGACCAAAGAATTAGGAATGAATTTTGGTTTGTATGATGTTGATTATGATAATAATAAAGTAATTTATATCAATGATAATTGTCCATTAATATATAGATTATTTTTTCGAAAATATAATTTAAAAAAAATTGGTAATAAAGAAAAATTGTTACCAGCATTAAAAATAAATGTTGCTTCATTATCATCCAAAAAAGTTAAACAATTTATTGAATGAGCAAATAAAACACTCTCTGATAAAATAAGTATTTCTAATACATTAAAAAATGTTTTTTTAGAAATATATAGTAAACAATCTTCAAAAGGAATTGCTATTGAAAAAATTGCTAATAAATTAAATATTCCGTTGTCACAAACTGCTGCAATTGGTGATAGTGGAAATGATATAACAGCTTTTAATACTGTTAAATTTTCATGTTTATTAGGAAATAATAATGCAAAAAAAATTGCTTGTCAACATTTTAGAACTAAACATAATGGTGTTTCAAGATTTATTAATAAGTTTATTCTTAATGATCGAAATGATAAAGCAAAATTTCTTATTAGTGATTTAGATGGAACATTATTGAATGATACAAACAAAACAATTGATAAAGATGTAGTTGAATGTATTAATAAACATATTGGTGACAAAATACCTTTTTTTGCTATTTCTTCAGGAAGAAATATTATTGATAGTTATCGCTTTTTAAAGCAATTGAATTTTTCTAATAATATTAGACAATTTATTATTGCTAATAATGGTGCATTAATTTATGATGTAAATAATAAAAAAGTTATTTATACCAAATGCATTGATAAAAAAATTGTATTTAAATTAATTAACACAATCATAAAAAGTTATAAAAGTAAAAAATATGGTGAATTTGGTTCATTTATTCATGTTTTTAATAAAAGATTAATTAATACATCAATAAAAACAAATCTTAAATGTCTCCCTCCAATGTATGCAATAAATAGAGAATACATGATACGTGGTATTACTAAGAATAATAAATCATTCCTAACAAATGTTCCAACTTCCAATATGTTTGAATTAGATAATGCTAATGAAATCAAATATCAAGTAGCAAAAATTCTTATATATTTTAATGATCAAAATAAATGTAATAAATTTAATGAAATAGTAATCAATAAATATTCCTCATTTTTATCTATTTCTAAATCTGGACCTAGTTGTATTGAAATAAATGCAAAATGAGTTAATAAAGGGAATGGTGTTAAAAAAGTATGTAAAAAAATGAAATGTTCTCCATTAGAAGCTATTATTTGTGGTGATGAAAATAATGATATTTCAATGCTTAAATTATCTAATTGATCATTTACATTAAAAAAATCAAATAATAATGTAAAAAATAGTAGCATATATAATTTAAATAGTAAATGTTCTACTATTGTTAAACAAGCACTAACATTGTATGATAAAATGTGAGGTAAAAAATAATGGTTGGAAAATCTTTTATTAGACTTGAAAATATAAGTAAAAAATACTCCGATGGATATTTAGCAGTTGAAAATATTAATTTTAGTGTCAATCAAGGTGAATTTGTTACCATATTAGGACCAAGTGGATGTGGTAAATCAACAATCTTGAAAATGATTGCTGGAATTGAGCAACCAACAACTGGAAAAATATTTATTGATGACAATAATGTTAACGGTTTACCTATTAATAATCGACCTACTGCAATGGTTTTTCAAGATTATGCATTATTCCCAAATATGAATGTTTATCAAAACATTGCATATGGACTAAAGCTTGTAACAATCAAAAAAGAAAATGTTCCACAAGTAAATATAGTAAAGGAAAATAAACTAAATTTACTCGCAATTAAAAAATCAGAGAAAAAAATAAAAACTATTCAAAAAAAAATTATTAGATTATTAAAGACAAAAATATTGGCTGAACAAGAAATAAGTCAATTGAAAAAAAATCCAATCTTTAACCGCATTAAAAATGAAAAAGAATACACTAATACTATTTATTCAATTAAATCAAAAATGATTAAGAAATACAATATTGAAAAAGTTTTAGTAATATCTTTTGATAATAGATGTAAATTAAATAGAAGAAAATCTAAAAATCTCTTACATAAATTTCCTAAATTAATTAATTTTAAAACAAAAAATCTAAATGAATTTCAAATTAGTGCATTAGATACATATAAAAATTATTTATATTATCAAGATTTAAACAAATATATAGACTATATTAATCAAAAGATTAATAGTTTAAAACAAACTAAAGCATTCTGGCACAATTATCCAACAACACAAATTGAAAAATGAAAAGATCATTTTTCAATGCGTAAATTGACTAAATCTGAAATTGATGAAAAAGTTAAAAATATTATTAAGATTACTGGATTGGAAGGAGCAGAAAAAAAATATCCTTCTGATTTATCAGGTGGAATGCAACAAAGAGTTGCTTTGGCTAGAGCTATTATTATTGAACCAAAAATTTTATTACTTGATGAACCTTTATCTGCTTTAGATGCAAAAGTTAGAGAACAAATGCAACTTGAATTAAAACATTTGCATAAGCGTTTGAACATTACTTTTATTCTTGTTACTCATGATCAAGAGGAAGCATTATTTTTATCAAATCACATCATTGTTATGTCAAATGGTAAAATTCAACAAATTGATTCACCTAAGAAAATTTATCATATGCCATCAAATACATGAGTAGCAAATTTTGTGGGTAAAGTTAATTTATTTGTTGCTGAATATTCTGAAAAAAATACACTTCAATATAAAGGAATTGAATTACCTATGAAAAATGATAGTTCAAATAAAATGTCAATAGGTAGTTTAGTTTATTACATGGTTAGACCAGAAGATGTAATAATTGTTGATCCTGGAAAATCAAAAATTCAAGGAAAAATAAGTGAAGTTAATTATAAAGGTTCTAAATATGAAATATCTGTTAAATGGAATGGAACTATTATAAAAGCTATTGTTAATGATCCTATACTAGTTAATCAATCTGTAGGATTAACATGAAATAATACCACTGTTCATTTAATGAAATATGTTGATAATCAGGAGAATAAAAATGTTTAAAAATAAATTAAAATTTATTTTAAAAAATAATAAAGGAATATTACCATCATTACCTTATATACTTGTTGCTTTAATTTTTATTGTTATCCCATCAATATTAATTGTTATCAAATCTTTTTCTCCCACTAGTTCAGGATCAATTATTGAAAATTTTAATTTCATAAATGAATATGTTTGAATGAAAATTCTTAAATCAATTTATATTGCTACTGTTGCAACAATTATATGTGTTTTACTTTCTTATCCATTTGCTCATTTTTTAGCTTTCGGTATAAAAAGCAAAGTGTCTAAATCTTTAATTATTTTATTAATAACAGCACCAATATGAATGAGTTTCCTAATAAAAATTGTTGGATTGAAAACATTATTTGATTGTATTAATGGTTATCAAAACTCAACATTTGGTGATATTTTTACAATCCTTGGATTAGTTTATATATATATTCCATTTATGATTTTACCTATATACAATGTTTTGGAAGGTATGCCAAGAAATATTCTCTTTGCTTCCCATGATTTAGGAAGAGGGAGTTTTTATACATTTTTCAAAATTGTTATTCCATATACTAAAACTGCTTTATTTAGTGGAATTACTTTAGTATTTTTGCCTTCTTTAACTACTGTCGCTGTACCACAATTCTTAAATACAAGTAGTAGTGGGACTATGATTGGTGACATTATTATGGAAGAAGGTATATTAGCACAAATTAGTGATATTTCTTTAGCAAGAGCAAGCACACTTGCTTTCATTATCTCATTAATTGTTTTTGGTTGTGGAACAATTTATGTAGTGACTAAAAAAATTATCAAAATAACAAAGGAAAGGAATAAATAATGACAAATAATTCATTTTGAACAAAAATTTTTTCCTTCTTAAAAAAATGGTACATTTTTATTATTCTTGCAATCATTTATATCCCATTGATTTTAGTTGTATTAATTAGTTTTAATCCAGCTACAAATCGTGGAAACATTAGTTTAAATTTTGGTGTTCCTACTTTTGTTAATTACATTACTTTATGATCAGATGACATATTTGTTAATGGTTTATTAAATACATTACTACTTTGTGCAATTATTACACCAATTAGTTTACTAATAGGAATTATTGCCTCTTATGGAATATGAAAATCAAATGTAGTTATTAAATCATTTGTAATGAATGCATCAAGATTATCAATTATTAATCCTGATGCAATTACTGGTATTAGTTTATTAATTTTATTTTCATCAACAATTATTCCTATGGGTTTTAATTTTGGTTTTTTTACTGTAGTATTAGCTCATATTTCGTTCTGCACGCCTTATGTGATTATTACTGTATACCCAAAAATGATAAAAATGAATCCTAACTTAATTATGGCAAGTTATGATTTGGGTGCTGGTAAATTTAGAACATTTAGAAAAGTAATTATTCCTTATTTAGCTCCTTCTATTCTATCAGCTACTGCAATAGTTATTGCTATGTCATGAGATGATTTTGTTATTACTAATTTAATAAACGGATCATGACAAACAATTGGTACAGCTATTTATATGACAAGAAAAGGTATCAAGGCATGGGTTATTACTTTTGGTGCAATAATGATTTTAATTACTATTTTAGTTATTATGATTTTATCAATAATCAAATTAAAAAGAACTCATTTTAATAAAAATAAAAAATTAAATAGGAGGAGTGTATAATGCAAATTAAAAAATTCTTACCAATCATCTTAATAATTTCACCTTCTTGTTATTTGAATACAGGTTGTATGAATGAAAATGAAATAATATTTGCTAATTTTGAAAGTTATATGTCAATAAATTTAATTAGACAATATCAAAATGAAGCGCAATTCATTTATTATGGTACAAATGAAGAAATTCAAACCAAATTTAAACAAAATTATGATGTTGCTATTCCTACAACATATGAAGCAATTGATCTTTTGAGCCAAAATTTACTAGAGAAAATTGATTGATCTCTATTTAACTTAACTAATGAAAATGGTGAACCAATAACTAATGGTCATGAGGCTGAAGTATTATTTACTAATGAAATAAATAATATTATGAATTCTATGACTGAATATTGCAAAGAAAAAATGCCTGAATATTTTAATAATAATGAAACATTATATGATTATTGCATTCCATATTTTCTCCAATCATTTATTTTTGCTTATAAAGGATGCCGAGCAATTGATGAATTAGATAATTGCACAAATTGAAATGACTATATAACTCAAATGACAAAAAATAAATATTTTGACCCAACAAAAACTAGTCATATTGGTATAGTTGATGATAGTAGAACAATATATGATTTAGCTCATATTATGTTAACTGAAAATAATACTAATAAACCTTATATAAATCCTGATAATGAAAATCAATCAATTAGTGAGTATAGAAAAGATTATCAAGCATTTACAAAATACTTTTATGGTAAAAACAATTTCTATTTTAATACTGATTCACAGGAAATATTAAATTCATTATCTAATCCTTCAGGAAATCATTCTTCTTTTGCATACAATGGTGACATTTTGTATGCAGCAATGGGTGCTGGATTATATGATAGTTGAAATGAAAATAATTTCCATATTTCAAATATTAAAGATTCTGTATTAGCTTTAGATGTTGTTGTATTAAATAAAAAACTTGATAAGAAATTAACACATAAACAAAAAGTTTACAACATTGTCAATAAAATTTGTCTAAATGGTTGTGATAAAGGTGAAAGAATTTCTGATACAAAAGGAAATGATGATTATGTTTATGGTATTATGGAAAATTTTGATTACATTAATTATACGGCAGTATTTAAAAATATTGATGACTATGTTTTAAATGGTGACTATTTTAGTGAAGAAGAATATGCACCTGAAGAAATTAATTTATATAAAAAAATTTATAAAGTTGTTGCTGATAATGATGACATCAGTAGACTAATTGAATTACCAATTAGTAATCTTGCAAAATCTAATATGCATTGAGCTTATAATGAAGAAAAAGAGAAAATTTAATCCAACAATATTAGCAATAGAAACTTCTTGTGATGATACAAGTATTGCCATTTTAAAAAATAATAAAATTATTTTTAATAAGACAATCACATGTTATGATACCTATAAAAGATATCAAGGTATTATTCCTGAATTAGCAGCACGTAGTCATGCTGATAATTTGAATTGTTTATTAAATGATGTATTAAATACAACAAAAATTAATATCAAAGAAATAGATTATATTGCTTATACTAACAAACCTGGATTAATAGGATGTTTAAATGTAGGTAAAATTTTTGCTAAAACATTAAGTTATTTATTTAATAAACCATTAATACCTATTGATCATATGATAGCTCATGCATTTAGTTTTTGTATTAACAAAAATAATATCTTACAATATCCATTTTTAGCATTAGATGTGTCTGGAGGACACACTATCATTTATTTATTCAAAAGTATAAATGAATATATTATTGTTAACCAAACTACCGATGATGCAATCGGTGAGGCACTTGATAAAATTGGCAATGAATTGGGTTTACCTTATCCAGGTGGAATTAGTTTAGATAAAATATTTAACAAATTAAAAACTAATCTTCCTTTTATCAAACACAATCATCCAACAAATGATTTTAGTTTTTCCGGTGTAAAAACATATGCTAAAAATTTAATTAATAAAAATGAAGACAAAATCGCTATTGGTAGCAGTTTTTTAAAATGATGTGTTGATGAATTAATTAATAAAATAAAATGATATGAAAAATGTTATGATGTTAAATTTGTATCTATTGGTGGTGGAGTTGCAGCAAATACTTATTTAAGAAGCCAAATAAATAAACTTAAATCTAAAGTTTATCTTGTTGATAAAAAGTATTGCGGTGATAATGCTGCAATGATTGCAAATCTAGCTAATTTAATAGCATAATATTATTTATGAATAATACAAATAAAATCAAATGTCCTAAATGCGGTGAAGAATTTGATATTACAAATTCTGAATATAATACATTATTAAATTCAATAAGTGAGCAAGAAATAAATAAACGTGTTAATGATCAAACTAAATTAATTGAAAATAATTTACAAAGTAAATATGACCTTAAAATTGTAACAGATAAAAATGACTACATTCAACAAATTAATAAACTTGAAATTGAAATTTCTAATTTAAATAATAAATTAAAAAATAATGAAATTGATAATAAATTAAAAAATTCAGAAGAAATACAGAAGTATAAAGATCAAATTAATAATTTAAAGAATCAAATCTTATCTAAAACTGATTCTTGAAAGGAACTTGAAAAAAAATATAAAGAGGATATTGAACGATATAAAGATTTCAGAACAAAACAAAATAATAAACTAATTGGTGAATTATTAGAACAACATTGTTTTAATGAATTTAATAAATATAAACCATTCATGTTTCCTATGGCAACTTTTGTAAAAGACAATGTTCCTAGTGATGAAACAAATTCAAAGGGTGATTTTATTTTTAGAAACTATACCAATGATGGTTTCGAATTTATTTCTATTATGTTTGAAATGAAAAATCAACAACAAACTACAAAAACTAAACGACATAATGAAGATTTTTATAAAGAATTGGATAAAGATAGAAATGAAAAAAAATGTGAATATGCTATTTTGGTTTCAGAACTTGAAACTGAAAATGAATTATTTAATACTGGTATAGTTGATGCCTCATATTTAGGTTATAAAAAAATGTATGTTATAAGACCACAATATTTTATTACTATTATTTCTTTACTAAATAATATTGCACAAAAAACAATTGCATACAAACAACAAATCATTGAATACAAAAATCAACACGTTGATATTACTAATTTTGAAGATAAATTAAAAGATTATCAAAATGAAGTTGCTAGACATGTATCAAAAGGAGTAAGTAAATTTGATGAAGCTATTAAACAAATTGATAAAACAATTAATAATTTAAAAAAAATTAAAGATGATTTATTAACAGTATCTAGGGATAAATTATTAT
This sequence comes from Mycoplasmataceae bacterium UBA3729, assembly GCA_002372615.1. Classification (GTDB taxonomy): domain Bacteria; phylum Bacillota_I; class Bacilli_A; order Mycoplasmatales; family Mycoplasmoidaceae; genus Malacoplasma_A. Next base: position 53,803 of record DFHG01000004.1, read on the forward strand.
CTGCTAATGATAAACTCCAAAGTATAACAATTAGAAAATTAACTTACAATAATCCAACCATGCAACAAAAATTTAATGATTTAAAAAAATCAAAAAATAAGCAATAAATTTTAAATTAAAAAATAATCTTAGTAAACTTACTAAGATTAAATATATTTTTAAAAAATAAACTATTATTAACCCTTTAAATAGAATGAAACTCCAATTGGGTTATGATCAGAATAAATAAATTCTGTATCAAATCCAAATGTAAAGTTTACACCAATATTATTTGAAACCAAAAATCCATCAATTGTTGTAGTATATTGATTTACATAACCATTTTCATCATCTACTCTAAAATTATAACCTGCATCTCTCACAGTTGGAATTGCATGTGTAGTAAAGAATTTAGCTTGATTATTTTCAGTTCCGGCAACTGGTAACAACTCATTTAAAACACGTTTACTTAATGATGCATCTCAATAATAGCTATCATCATAATATCTTCACTGTGTACTTTTTTCTCATGCATGTTTACTTTGATTAAAAATTAATGGTTCCTCTGTAGGATTATCAATCAATGGTGAATATAAATGTTTATGTGGATGACTTCCATCTATATAAGTTAAACAAACATGTTCACTTGTTGGATCGTTTTCACTTTCAAAATAAACTACATCTCCAATTTTGTATGATTTGCTACTATCATAATCAGCATAACTTGCATAACTTGCATTAGTGGTTGGTTTTGCTGGATCAACTTTCCCTCATTTAAAATCTTTAAATGATAATGGTGCTATTGCTGGGTCATTTTCATCATAAATAATTTTGCCATTAAATTTTATATCAGAACCATTATATCCATATGTTTGGGGTAAAACTTGATTTCAATCAGCTCCTAACAATACATAATTACCTTTATTAATTTCTTCTTTAAAAATTTGATTAACAAATCCCAACTGTTGCAAACGGACTTGTCCAGTTTTATCATAAGCAGAAAAGTGTACATTAATAAAAACAAATTCTTTACCGTTATTAACTGGATATCTAGTAATAATTAAACAACGTTTTAATTCAAATGTATTGAGTGGGAAGGTATCAATATTTGGTATTGTAATTCGCTGAGCATTATGTTTCATTGTGTATTTTGAAAATATTGATAAACCTGATAAAACTTGTCCGTACATTTGATGCAATGGTTTAGGTACTCATGGAACAGAAAAGTTATAACCAAAAACTGAGCTATAATGATTAGCAAAATTATCATCATCATTAAGTTCAGGATTTATATCACCAACATATTCACTATAACCATTTTTTCTCATTCTTTTGTATGTGTCAACATAATAACTTCTTGTTGAATTTCTATCTTGTTCTTGGAAACAAATAAAATCAAATGTACCAGTTCCATCAGAATTTAATGAGTTATTAAATTGAGTGATTGCTTGTTGGTTATCTTGTACTTCAACATCTTGTAAAAAAATTCCATTTTCATCAAAATATGATTTATAAGCTGCAGCGCCTCTTAAATTTTTTGCTTGAATAGTTAAATCATGATTATTAGTCTTATAAGATAAGTCATGATTTGCATTTAATATTCTTGCAACACCTGCATCAGATTTTAATACTGCATCTTTGCTTTGTGCTCTTGACTGAGAATTTTTAGATTCAATTTTCATATCCATGAAAAAATGCATATCTTGATTGTATGCATTATAACCAATATTGTAAGACAAAGCAGAATAAGAGATTTTTTCTTCAGTATTAGAGGTTTTTAATAGATTATGTTCAAGTTTTATTGATTCTAAACGGTCATCATCAATTTTAAGTGATATTGTAACTGGAGGTTTATATACAGCAAAAATACTTCCTAATAGAAACGAAGGGAATAATAAAATTAATCCACCAATTACACCAGATATGTATATTAACGAATTTTTAACAACAACATTTTTTGTTTTTTCATTTTTATTAATTTTACTATCTTTAATGATATTGTTATGATTAATAAATTGAAAGGAAAAACCAACAAATGGAATAATCATTCCTATTGAATAAAAAATAATATCTTTTAATTTTTGAGTTTTAATTGATTTAATTAATCTACTTATTGAAAAACAAATATTAATAATTAAAAATACAAAACTAAACATGATTGTAGCACCAAAAAATGTTCAATACCATATTGTCCCAAATTGTAAAAATGTTAATTTACTATCATATGCTGTATAGTAAACAATAAGTAATACTAGCATTAATACTATAGTTATACTGTATACTAAATTTCATATGCAATACTTATCAAATTTGAATGATCTTAATTTCAAATTTCCATTATTTTGTTTTGTGTTAATATTATTCATAAAAGTATGTATACTATATATTTATATTATATAGGAAGTATATTTGATAAATTAATATTGGAAAACATAATATTACTTTAAATATTCATGTTTGAGATCTAAGTAAATGTATCTAATGCAGTCAATGTGCTATAGTTTGTCTATATATGCAATTCATTCACATTTTATCAGATGAAAAAAGCAATCAAAATTAACATTAAATTAATTGTATTTTATGTATAATAGTTAGGCAATATGCCAAAGACAGTAACTGGTGCTTTGTACCTTAATTTGTTACCGAGGTTATATTTTTCATTAATTTTAACCTAATCTTAAACTAATTTGGCCATATTGAGTGGTCAAATTTTGTGCTTATTGCAAAAAAGAAAGAAGGAAAATTGTGAAAGCTATTATTGAACAAAAATCTAATGAAGTCAATAGATTAGTCAATGATTTAAAAGATGCTACCAGCATCTTAGTTTTTGAATATCATGGTGTTCCTACTAAAATTATTACATCAATAAGAAAAAATTTACATAATGCTAATGCAAGAATGTATGTTGCAAAAAATAATATTTTTAATCGTGCATTTAAATTAGCAAATATTAATTTTATTAGTGAAATGAATGGTCCAAATGCAATTATCATTTCCCATGGCGATCAAATTGTTCCATTTAAAGAAGTAAACAATTTAATTAAAGAGTATGGTAAAGTTGTTTACAAAAAAGGAATAATTGAAAACTCAACAATTATTGATAATAATCAATTATCACAAATTGCTTCTATTCCTAATCGTGAGAGTTTATATTCAATGGTATTATCTTGTTTACAAGCACCTATTAGAAACTTTCTATATGGATTAAAAGCAATTGCTGATACTAAACCACAAAATTAAGGAGAAAATATGGCAAAATTAACAAAAGAAGAAATTATTAATTCATTGAAAGAAATGAATTTATTAGAAATCAATGATTTAATTAAAGCTATTGAAACTGAATTTGGTGTTTCTGCTGCTGCTCCAGTTGCAGCAGCTGCAACTTCTGCTAAAACCGAAGCGCCTACAAGTGTAACTATTAGTTTAATAGATGCTGGTACACAAAAAGTTGCAGTTATTAAAGCTTACCGTGAAGCAACAGGTGTTGGTTTAATGGAAGCAAAAACTGCAGTTGAAAAAGTACCTACAAAAATTAAAGAAAACATTAAACCAGAAGAAGCTGAAGAAATTAAAAAAGTTTTTGAAGCTGTTGGTGCTAAAGTCAAAATTGATGCTGAATAATTAAAATGTCTATTTCAAGAGAATTTAAAAAACAACTTATAACTCAATATGGTGGTAATGAAAAAAACACTGGTTCTATTGCTAGTCAAATAGCAATATTAACAGCTGAAATTAATGCAATTACTTTACATATTAAGTCTAATCATAAGGATTATTCATCAAAACGAGGACTATATACAAAAGTTCAACAAAGACGTAAATTACTTAATTATTTAATTAAGAATGATATTGAACAGTATCGTAAATTAATTAAAGAACTTAATTTAAGAAACTAAGCACAATATTCATTTAAATTTATTTAAATAGTATTTAGTTATAAAAAATTAAAAGATGAAGAGCATATTATGTATGCTCTTTTTTCTTTATATTGGTTACCTAAATATAATGAAATTGCTTTCTTAACTATTTATTCACTAAATATATAAAAATAGCGAATGGTGTAATTTATTTTAATAGAGGAGTATTACTTTTTAAAAAGATAATTCTATTCAATTTTGCTATAGAATAATAAGATAAAACATAATTCTTATACATTTTGATATGAATATGTTTAATTTTTGTTGTATCAAGTCTATTGGGGGCTTTTATAAAACCTGTGCCTTTATATTTAAGATATGCTTCCTTAATAACTCAAAATTTAGCAAATGTTAGTTTTTTATTAAGTGAATTTTTATATCTAGAAAATTCATTATGATGAAGAATATGAGAAACATTATCTAATTTTATTGAATTAGTTTCAACAACATCAACTCCTACAGGATAATTGGATAATGCACATACCACAATATTTTTAGTATTTGATAGATTAAAATGAATTTTGCTATTACGAATGTATGGCTTACCATATATACTAAATGATAAGTTTTTAATATTAGTTTTTTTCTTTAATAAATTAGTCAACAATAGATATGAAATTACTTCAATGTTTTTTTGATTATCATTCTTAAATTTATTAACATGCTTTATAAATAAATTTGGTAAATTTTCTATCAAATTTAATTTGTTAATTTTAGAAGCATTATTTAAAATGTAGATGTTAAACATTTTCTTACTAATATTTTTTGAATAATTTTGAACTTTTAAATGATATTTTAATTTTATATATTTTGAAATTAAAATTATCAATATTTTAAATCAAAACATATTCTTGGATATTTAAATTAATTGATACCGATATAGATTGACATAATACATAGAAATATATAATATTTCTATTGTATCAGGAAAATAACTATGAATCTAAATAACTTAATGCAACAAGCACAAAAAATGCAAAAAGAAATAAATAAAAAATTAGAAGAATTTTATACTAAAGAATTTGAATATGATTATCAAAATGGATCAATCATTGTTAAACTAACTGGTAAATTAAACATTATTGATATTAAAATTAATAAAACATTAATTGACCCTGAAGATCCAATCACATTACAAGAAATGATCGCAGAAGCAATAAATTGTGCTATTACTCTAGTCAATGAACAAAAAAATCAAATTATCCCAAGTAATAATGGATTAATATAAAAAATGAAGCATTTTAATGAATTTGAGCATTTAATTGATTATTTAATATCATTACCTGGTATTTCTAGAAAACAAGCTGAACAAATTTGTACATTTTTGGTTAATGAAAATGAAAATAATATTGATCAATTTATTGATTCCATTAATAAATTAAGAGCTAATATTCATTTGTGTGAACAATGTAACAATATTTCTAATAAGTTGCTATGTGATATTTGTGCAAATTCAGCACGAGAAAAAAATAAATTATGTATTGTAACAACTTCTGAGGATCTTAGAAAAATTGAAGAAACAAATTCATATTATGGATTATATTTTGTATTAAATGATGAAATTAATGTTAAAGGAAAAAACAAAATAAATAAAGAAACTATTCAAAAATTAATTCATTATTTAAATGTAAATAAATTTAATGAAATTATTCTTGCAACTAATTGAACAGCTAATGGGGAAGCAACAGCATACTTTTTAAAAGGTTTAATCAATGAATATTTGCCAAATACTAAACTATATAGATTAGCAGTAGGTTTACCTATTAATTCTGCATTGAATTATGCTGATAGTGAAACATTATCACATGCAATTAAAAATAAAACAAAATATTAGTTATGACAGATATTAAATTAGAAATACTAATCAATAAAATTAAAAATAAAGAGAATATCAATGAAAATACAAATAAACTTATTGAATTAACTTCTACTTATTACAAAGAAATTAAATTTTATCTTGATAAAATTAATGAAACTAATGGAGAAATTTTTCCATGAAAAAAAATTATTGATCTTAATAATTTAATATCTAAGATTAATAATTTTTATAAAACTAAATTTGAATCATTTAACATTGATAAAATAGCTAAAAAAAGAATATCTTTAATTAGAAATAAATTAAAAATATGAAATTTTGAATATTATGGTCTAGAAAAACCTACAGTAAATGATAGTATTTATGATTTAACTTTAAGAGAATTAAATGAACTAGAAAAATTATTCCCAAAATACTATAGTAAGTCATCTCCTACTCACACAGTTGGTGGAGTAATTGATAATAAATTTTTAAAGATTAAACACAATATTCCAATGTTATCTTTATCAAATATTTTTTCATATGAAGAATTAAATAAATTTGATAAAACTAATAAAAAATTATTAAAAAATGATAATATGCCAATGACATATATTATTGAACCTAAATTAGATGGTTTAAGCATTTCTCTAATTTACAAAAATGGAATTTTAACTAATGGGATCACAAGAGGTGATGGTAAATCTGGAGAAGATGTAACTCAAAATATAATGGTTATTGATTCAATTCCTAAAAAAATTGATTGTACATTACAACATCTTGAGATTCGTGGTGAAATATTAATTGATTTCAAACAATTTGAAAAAATCAATAGTGAAATTGAAGAAGAAAAAAATAAATTTGCTAATCCAAGAAATGCAGCAAGTGGAACATTAAGAAGACTTGATCCAGAATTGGTAAAAAAACGCAATTTGAAAATGATTGCTTATTATATCCCTGATAATGAAAGTTTAAAGCAGCTAAATTTAAATACACAATATGATGTAATTAAAAAATTAAATCAATTTGGTTTCACTACAGCTAAAGAAATAAAAAAGTGTCATGGCATTAATGAAGTTTATGAACATATTAAATATCTTGAAGATAATCATGATAAATTATCTTATCCAATTGATGGAGCAGTAATAAAAATTAATGAATTAAATCTATATGATAAACTTGGAACAACATCAAAATTTCCACATTGAGCCACTGCATATAAATTTATTCCTTTAGAAGCAGAAACAAAAATATTAGCAATAAATGCAAATGTAGGAAGAACAGGAAAAATTACTTATGTAGCAAAACTAGAGCCAGTCTATTTATCAGGTTCAACTATTTCATCTGCTACTTTAAATAATGCAGAATATATTGTTAACAAAGACATTAGAGTTGGTGACTATGTAAAAATATTTAAAGCAGCCGAAATTATTCCATATGTAAAAGAAGCAATTAAAGAAAAAAGAAATAAAGACGTAAAGCAATTTACTCCTATTGAATATTGCCCTATTTGTAATTCAAAATTAGAAAAAAATGAAGGAGAAGTAGATCAATATTGTCCTAATACTTCATGTCCTGCAAGAATATTGCAATCAATTATTCATTTTTGTTCAAAAGATGCAATGAATATTGAAGGTTTAAGTACAAAAACTATTGAAAAATACTTTAATCTTGGATACATTAAAACCATTGAAGATATTTATTCATTAAATGAAAAACGTGAAGAAATTATTAATAATGTATTAAATAAAAAATTTAAAGTATTTAACAAAATTATTGAATCAATAGAAAAATCTAAAAATAATTCATTAGAGAGATTAATCTTCGGGTTGGGGATTAATAATATTGGATTAATTAGTGCTATATCATTAGCCAAACATTTTAAAACAATTGATGAAATTACTAAAGTAAATAAAGAGTGCTTAATTAGATTGAAAGATATTGCTGAAGTGGTATCAAATTCAATATATGATTGATTTCACAATGAAAGAAACATATCATTAATTGAACATTTGAAATCTATAGGAGTTAATACAAAATATTTAAACCAAAATGTAATTAATGAAGAAAATAAAGAAAGTGAATATTATCAAAAGAATTTTTGCATAACCGGTTCATTTAGTATTTCGCGAAATGAAATAAAAGAAAAATTAATAAAAAAATATGATGCTAATGTAACTAATTCATTAAATAGATCTACCAATTATTTAATAGTTGGTGAAAATCCTGGAAGTAAAATAGATAAAGCAAAAGAATTAAACATAAAAATAATTAATGAAGAAATTTGAAATTAATTATTTTCTTGCCTTAGATAGTTTTTGTAATTTATTTTCATTATGAATTTCAAAATAACTTGGAACACAACAGATAATTACAAAAATAATTAATACAACCAAAGTTATTATTGAACCAATAACATCATTCAACCAGTCTACTTTTTGATATGTAACATCACCTATTTGTTTATCAATATCACTTTTTCAACTAAAGGCTAAAGGAATATTACCAATAGTAATTACTAAAATAAATACCATGCTAATTATAATCACAACACTTGCCAAATATGAACAGAATAAAAAACCTTTAACTTTGTTAACTTTAATTTTATTTGTTTTTCTATTGATAATTCCGCCAATCAATGCAAACACAAGACATAAAAATATAATGATACCTGTTCAATTAGCCATTAAATCACAAAATGAATATAGTGATGATAAATGATTACCAGATAATGAATCATAACCTTTAGAAATATTGCCTATTATTGATACCATTTCAGTATTTCTATATCCCATAGTATCAGTGTAACCGAATAATCCAATAATAGTTAATACTATAAAAAATACTATAGTAATCACACTTGAATACAACAAACCAATGATAGGTTTATTACTATTTAACTTATTTTTAAGAGATTTTGAAAAAAGTAAATCATTTATTTTAATTAAATCTTCATAATAACGAGGATTATAAATTGCAAAACTATTAATAATTCCAAATATACCTATACCAATAATTAATTCAATAATAGCAATAACTCAATGTGCATTATGTTCTGTAAATCATGATAATGAATTAACTCTACCATCAAATGATCCAAGAAGTAAAGAAATTGAAATAATAATATCAATTATAGAAACTATAACTAACCCAACTACAATAGAAGTTGCTGTTTTATGTGGTTCTTTCATCTCACTTTGAATCCCAGCAACTGTATAAAAACCATCAAATGAAAACATAATAGCTGGAATAGAACCAATTATTCCTAGCATAGGAATTATTTGACCAACAAGTTTATGACCACTTGAATCATAATTTGTAGAAGGAAAAATATCAGGAGTTTGACTTTGTTTACAAAAAAATAAAATAAATCCTACAAATGCGCAAAAAGCAACAGGAATAAATTTAACAGAAGTAATAATTAAATTTTGAATGTTACCTGCAGATGCAGATATACCAGATACAATAAAAAATCAAGCGCTAATTCCAAATGATATTAACACAACAACTCATCATTGCGTTTGTCAACCAAATGCATCTTGTATCATCATTATTGCATAATAAGGCATAATAAAAAAATTAATAGGAAGATATAAATATGCCATAAAATTTTTAGCAAATTTATAGAGATATTTATGACAAAATGTTTTCACTCATGAAATAATTCCTAAATTACTTTTTGTATCAGCACTAGCAATTTCTGATAATGATATTCCCATACAAATAACAGCAATTATTGAGAAAAATCACGAAATTAATGTAAGTATTAAACTCTCGCCAACATTACCTAAAATTTCACCATTTTTTAAAAAAATACCAGCACCTATTGTTGAGCCTAATACTAAAAAAATAGCTGAAATAAAACTAATTTTTTTCTTATTATTTTCTTTTTTTTTATTCATAAATGTATTATATTATCCGTAAGTATATTGGTTTAGCAGTGTTAACCTTATGATTACTTAATGAATCTATATTTTTTAATTCATTAAAATCAATTTCTGCATCACTAAAATTGTATAGTGATTGAGCAATTTTCATTCCATTTTTTAATATTGGTGAAAGAATAAAAATTAAAGTTCGTGCAACATAACTAACGACATTTAAAAATGCTTTCATTTCATCTGAATCTACTTTAAATGTTCATGGTTTGTTACTCTCAATATATTTATTAGCAGCGCTACACAAATTTAATATTTTTTCAATTAAATCATTAAATTTAAAATCATTAACATAGTTATCAACTGAATCAATTAAATCATTTGTTAAATTAATAATTTTATTATCTAATTTATTGAATATATTTTTATTACATCGAGGAATAACCCCATTAGCATATTTGTTAATCATTCCCAAAGTTCGTGAAATATAATTACCAAAATTATTAGCTAAATCAGCATTAAATGTTTCAATAAATAAATCATGAGAATAAATTCCATCATTATCAATTGGTACATTTTTTAATAAATAATATCTTAATGCATCTGCACCATATTTTTCAATGTATTCATTTGGATCAACAACATTTCCTAATGATTTAGACATTTTTCCTTCTTTGGTTATAATCCATCCATGAGAAACTATTTTTGTTGGTAATTCCAAACCTAATGATTTAAGTATGATTGGTCAATAAATACAATGAAATCGTGTTATTTCTTTTCCAATAACATGGATTCTACAACTATTTTTATTTGATCAAAATTGTTGATAAATCTTATCATCTTTTAAACCATACCCAATACCTGTTAAATATGACATTAAAGCATCAATTCAAACATAAATGACATGTTTGCTATTTTCATTTGTTGGTACACCTCAATTGATTGAGGTTCTTGTAATTGATAAATCTTCAATCCCAGGTTTAACAAAATTATTAATTAATTCTTTTAAACGATTACTAGGACTAACTAACTTTGGATTATTTTCAAAAAACTCTTCCAGTCATTTTTGATATTTACTTAATTTTAAAAAATATGATTCTTCAGATTTTTTAACTAATTTATGACCTACTTTACAATATAGTTCACCATCTTTTTCAATTGCTGAAGTTTTATTGTAATTTTCTTCACACTGTGGACAATATAAACCATCTCATTTATCTAAATAAACATCATCATTTTTAAATAAATTAGAAAAAACATCTTTAATAACTGAACAATGTGATGGGTTAGTAGTTCTAATAAAAAAATCATAATTGATATTTAATTTAGTTCAAAGACTTTTAAATTTTAAACAAATAGAATCAACATATTCTTGCGGTTGCATTTTAACACTACTTGCTTTATCTGCAATTTTTTGACCATGTTCATCCATCCCTGTTAAAAAAATAACATCATTATTTAGTTTTCTTTTGTATGAAGCAAAAGTATCAGCAAGAATAGTTGTAAATGCATGTCCTATATGAGGATTACCAGAAGCATAATATATTGGTGTAGTTATATAGTATTTATTCATAATTTTAGTTGGTATATTGTTATATTTAATTAGTATATTATTATATAGGATATAAATATGCCATTACAAGCTACAATCATGTCTGATTCAAATACTTTTGATGTAATAATTATTGGTGGTGGTCCAGCTGGATTAACAACTGCAATTTATTTAGCAAAAGCAGGAAATAAAGTTGGTTACATTGAAAGGAATATACCAGGTGGTAAAATCGTTAATTTACCATTAATTACAAATTATCCTGGATATAAGTCTATACCAGGTGCACAACTTGCATTAAATATGTATGAACAAGCAGAAGAAGCTGGTGCAACATTAATTTATGGTGAAGTTGTTACAATTGACCAATACAATGAATATCATGTTGTTTATACATCTGATCATGCAGTGAAATATTGTCATTCTTTAGTAATAGCAACAGGAATGAACAATACTAAATTGCCAATTGAAAATATTAATAAATATGAACATAAATTTATTTCATATTGTGCTATTTGTGATGGAGTTTTAACGAAAAATAAAATTGTATTGGTAGTTGGGGGGAATAATAATGCAATTAATAATGCAATATATTTATCAAAAATATGTGAAAAAGTTTACATCATTAATCAATTCAATGAAATTGAAAATAATGAAGAAATTAAGAAATTTACAAATGTTGAAATTATTAATAATGCCAAAATTGTTAAATTTGATGAAGAAAATAATATTTTAAAAAATGTTACTATTGAAAATATTAATACTCATGAAATTGAAATTATTGATGCATCATATATCTTTGTTTATATAGGTAATGAAACATCAGTAAATTTTTTGCCAGAAAAATATAGACAAATATTGAATGAAAATAAAAAAATTATTGTTAATGATAAAATGGAAACTACTATTCCGGGCCTATATGCTGTTGGTGATGTAACTAATAATAACTTTAATCAAATTTCTATTTGTGTAGGAGATGGAGCAAAAGCTGCATTAAATATTTGTAAGTACTTAAATAAATTTAAAAAATAATATGATAACATTTAGTGAGCAAATCAAGGAAGAATTGTGCCACAATAATTATGAAAAAAGGATTAAATTCATAATTTTTAGTTCATATTTTATCAATAGATTAAAATTAATATTAACTTCAAATGGTCCAATGTATTCTATTGAAACAAATTATTCATTTATCGCTAGATTTTTAATTGATTGTTTAAAAACTAATTTTAAAATAATGCATACAGTATCTTATTCAAACATTAATAAATTTAATGGTAAAAGAATTTACAATATAACATTTGCAGAAAAAGATTTTATTGAGATAAAAAAAATAATTAATGATTACACCAACACTAAAAACATTGATAATTTTACCATTAAAGAAAATATGGGATTTTTGATCGGTAGTTTTTTAAGTGGTGGAAGTATTAGTGATGTAACAAAACCAATTTACCATTTAGAAATAAGAACTAATAATCGACAATATTTAAGAAATATACAAAAAGTTATTCTTAGTTTCAATTTATCAGCAACTATGTTAAAAAGAAAATATAGTTATGTAATTTACATAAAAAAGGCTAGTGAAATATCAGATTTCTTAAAATGTATTGGTGCAATCAATTCAATGTATAAATTAGAAGACACTATTATTTCACGTGATTTATCAAATCAAGTTCACCGTTTAAATAATCTTGATGTATCGAATATCAATAAATCAACTAAAGCAGGAGAAAGTCAGGTAGAAATGATTAAAAAAATCATCAATACAAAATTTTTTAAGAAACAAAATGAGAAATTTAGACATTTTTGTAATATTAGAATAAATAATCCATCAGCTTCTTTAAGTGAAATATCAAAAATTTTTATGGAAAAATATAAAATCCATATAACACGCACTGGTATAAATCATTACATTATGAAAATAAAGAAATATTTCAATAATAAGTAATCTTTTTATATATATAAAAAATATATGAGTAAAACAACAAAAGTCATCTTCATTTTTGGAGGTGTTTATAGTTCTTTAGGCAAGGGCATAACAGTATCTTCAATTGGTAGAATTTTAGTAAGCTTAAATTATTCAGTTAGCATAATGAAATTTGATCCATATTTAAATGTTGACCCTCAAAATATGTCACCAAAACAACATGGTGAGGTTTTTGTCACAGGAGATGGAGCACAAACAGATTTAGATATTGGTAACTATGAACGTTTTACTGGTAAGAACTTAAATAAATATTCTAATGTTACTTCTGGTAAAATTTACATAGACATCATCTCTAAAGAGCGACATGGCTTATATAATGGACAAACAGTTCAAGCAATTCCACATGTTACTGATGAAATTAAAGAAAAAATATTTAACATGATTAAATTTGAAAAATCAGATTTTCTTATTGTTGAAATTGGTGGCACTATAGGAGACTCTGAATCAATACTATTTATTGAAGCTATTTCACAATTTGTTCATGAATATGGAAAAAATAATTCACTTGTGTGTCTATTATCACCTCTAGTGTCATTGTCTTCTACTAGTGGTGAATTAAAAACTAAACCAACACAACATGCTATTAATCAATTAAGATCTATGGGGATTTTTCCAGATTTTTTAATTTTGCGTTCTGCATGTAAAGTTAATAGTGATGTTTATGAAAAAATTAATTTGAATAGTCATATAAGTGCAGATAATATTTTTATTTCACCAAATGTAAATCTAATATATGAATTACCATGCCATTTTTACAAACAAAATTTACATTTACAAATATTGAAATATTTTGGCATAAAATATAACAAAAATAATGACCATTTTATTAAAGATTGATCTATCTATATTCAAAAAATTAAACAAATAAAAAAAACTATTAAAATTGCATTAGTGGGGAAATATACTTCATTACATGATGCTTATATGTCAATAATTCAATCATTAAATTTGGCAGGGTATGTGAATGGTGTAAAAATTAATATTGAATGAATTGAAGCTGAAAAATTACAAAATAAAAATTTTAAAGCAAAATTTAAAAATTGTTCTGGAATAATTATTCCAGGTGGATTCGGTATAAGAGGAATTGAACAAATAATCTCAGTAATAAAATATGCTCGTGAGAAAAATATTCCATTGTTCGGAGTATGCCTTGGTATGCAATTAATGTGTATAGAATATGCAAGAAATGTTTTAAAATTAAAAAATGTTAATTCTACAGAATTTGATAAAAAATGTGCTAATCCTATTGTAGATTTAATTAATGGTGATTTAATTCTTTCTATGGTTAAAACTAATATAAAGAAAAATACTATTGCTTTCAAAATTTATAAAAGTAAATTAAATATTAATGAACGAAGAAGACATCGTTATGGAGTATGAAGTGATAAATATAAAAAATTATTAGCAAATGGTGGACTAACTATTTCAGCTGAAGCTAAAGTTGGTAATAAATCATTCATAGATTTCATTGAAATGAAAAAAATGAAATGTTACATTGGTTGTCAAACTCATCCTGAATTATCATCTAAATTTAATGATCCTAACCCAATTTTTAATTATTTTGTAAAGTGTCTAATATCAAAATAATTAATTCTCCTAATAATATATAAAATATTATTAATTATCTTATGATTGACAAATTTAGGAAGTTTTTTACACAAACAAAAATATTAAATGAAGAAGGGTTCAATATATTAGCTAATTGTGCTGATTTGTCAATCAAAATAAATAAAAAAACTGGTAATTATGATGTTTCAATTAGTTTAAAGAAAATTTTGCCTATTGAAATATACAAAAAAATAAATAATGCAAAAAATAAAGCAAAAAATTTATTTGAATTTGAATTCAATGGTAACAATGTTACTAATTTTTCTTTAGAAGAAATTAATCCATATATTTATTTTTTTATTGATGAAGATAGTAATACTACAAATTCAGATAATTTTTTTGTTAAAAAATTAAACATTGAATTAAATGAAAATATACTTGTTTTGAATATTTCTAATAAATCAATATTAGAAGAATTGAAAAAAATTGAAAATCAACTATTAATTAATTTAAAAAATGTTGGTTTTAAAATAAAATCAATAGTTTTTAATGTTAATGAATATAAGCAAGATGCAAATAATATTGCTAGAATTCAAATGATAAATAGGATAAATGCAGAAAATATAAAAAATTTATCTAGTAATAATGCTATTAGTAATGCGAATATCATTAAAACAAAATCTATCATTCCATTAAATGAAATTGACGAATACACTAAAAATGGAATAATTGAAGGACAAATTTTTAAGAAGAAAGTAGTAGTAACCAAAAAAAATCTTAAAATTTTTACTTTTTGAGTTACTGATTTTGAAAATGCAATAAAAGTACAGGCATTTATTTATCCAGATGCACAACAATCATGAAGCAAGAAACAGAAAATCTTAACTGCTGATTACTTAGAATCATTTGCAAATGGTGAATGAGTTAAAATTGATTGTAATTTTCAACTTGATAGATATTCAATCACTACTGAATATTTAGGTAATATTAATAAAATACAAAAAATTACATGTCCAAAAAAATTTTTAAGAGAAGATACATCGGAATCAAAAAGAATTGAATTACTTGCACATACAAAAATGACTGCATTTGATGGTATTTCTTCTGCCGAAGAATTAGTTAAAACATCCAAAAAATATGGTTGAGATAGTATTTCTGTAGTAGATAGATATAATGTTCAGTCTTATCCAGATGCATATAAATTTGGTAAAAAATTATCACAAAAAATATTATATGGTGTTGAATTAAATTTATTAAGTGAAAATAATACCATTGCTATTAATACTAGAAATGAAAATTTAAATGATGCAACATATGTTATATTTGACATAGAAACATCAGGATTAAATAATGAATTCTGTGACATTATTGAATTCGGTGCAGTAAAAGTTCATGGTGGAACCATCATTGAAAATATTGATTTTTTTATTAAACCACTAAAACCAATAAATTCTTTTATTACTTCAAAAACACATATTACCAATGAAATGTTAGAAAAAGATGGTATTGGATTAGTAGATGCACTTAAAAAAATTAAAGATTTTTGTGGTAACCATATTTTAATTGCCCATAATGGAATAAGATTTGATTATCGTTTCATTAATAAAAAATTAATTCAAAATAAAATGGAAATTTTATCGAATCCAGTTATTGACACCATGCAATTATCAAGATATATTAATGAATCAATATCACGCCATAATTTAGGAGCAATTTGTCGTCTTTATAAATTTGATTACAATGAATTAATTGCTCACCGTGCTGATTTTGATGCAGAGACTTTGAGAAAAGTCTGAAATGTAATGTATTCTAAATTGCAAATTCTAAAAATTAATAATTTAAATCAATTAAATAATTTATCTAATGAATCATTTTGAAAAAATCAATTTTCTGAAAATTTTATTGAACTATACTGTAAAAATAATGGGAGTTTCAAATATTTATACAAGTTAATATCAATATCATTAACTGAACATCTATATAATAATCCAAGAGTTTTTTATAATGAAATTCTTAAAATAAGAAACTATTTTATTATTACTAATTCACCATATGAAAGTAATTTATTTGATATTGCAATAAATGGGAGTGATAAAGAATTAGAAGAAGAAATTAACTTTTTTGATTATATTTTTGTAGCTAGTCCTAATAATATGCGGCACTTTATTAATAATAAAGAATTAACAGAAGAAGAAATAAGAAATACAATTAAAAAAATTATTAATACTGCTAACAAATTAAACAAGAAGGTTATTGCTGTTAGTGATTCATATTACATAGATCCATCAGATGAAATTGGGAGAAGAGTATATATCAATTCAAAATTACTAGGTGGAAAGCAACATCGTATTTATCGTTATGATGGAAAAAATGATATCTTGCCTGATAATCATCTAAGAACTACTAATGAAATGATTGATGAATTTAAATTTTTAAAAGATGAAAAATTGATCAATGATGTTGTAATCAATAACTCTAAAGAATTTTCAAATAAAATTGAAAATAATTTACAACCAATTAAAACTGGTTTATATCCACCTAAAATTAAAGATGTAGAAAAAAAACTATTACAATATGTTAAAAACAAAATAAAAGAAACATATGGAGATAATCCACCTGAATTAATTACCGAAAGATTAGAAAAAGAATTAAATGCTATTACATCAAGTGGATATGCAAATATTTATTGAATTTCCCATAAATTAGTTAAGAAATCATTAGAAGATGGATATATTGTAGGTTCGCGTGGATCAGTTGGATCATCATTTGTAGCATTTTTATTAAATATCAGTGAAGTTAATCCATTACCACCACATTATTTATGTAAAAAATGTAAACATATTGAATTTATACAAAACATAAATAATGGTCTAGATTTACCAAAAAAGATATGTCTTGTTTGTGGAGAAATAATGGAGGGAGACGGTAATAACATTCCATTTGAAACATTTTTGGGATTTAGAGGAGAAAAAATTCCTGATATTGATTTAAATTTTTCTGGTGAATATCAAGCAAAAGCTCATAATTTTATTAGAGAAATGTTTGGAGCAAAATATGCTTATCGTGCAGGAACTATTGCAACTGTTGCTGAAAAAACTGCATTTGGATATGTAAAAAATTATTTTGAAAAAATTGGAAAACCTGACACAAGTTCCGCATTAATTGATTGAGTAGTAACTAAATGTATTGATGTTAAAAGAACAACAGGACAACATCCAGGTGGAATTATAATTGTTCCTAATGATATGGAAATTTTTGACTTCACTCCATATCAATATCCAGCTGATGATAAAACAATTGATTGATATTCAACTCATTTTACATTTGATAGTATTCATGACAATTTATTAAAATTTGATATTTTAGGTCATGATGATCCAACAAAGCTCAAATTATTACATGAAATGACTGGTATTAATCCAATAGACATTAAATATGATGATAAAGGAGTAATGTCATTATTTAATAACCTTGATTCATTAAAATTGAAACCAGAACAAATTGGAGGAGAAACTACTGGTGCAATTGGAATACCAGAATTTGGAACAAATTTTGTCCGTAAAATTCTTATTGAAACCCATCCATCATCAATTGATGATTTAATATCAATTTCTGGATTAAGCCATGGTACTGATGTATGGAATGGTAATGCTCAAGAATTAATTAATAAAACTAATTTAAAATTATCACAAGTAATTACATACCGAGATAGCATTATAAATTATTTGATTAATGCTGGAGTTGATAAAATTGTTGCATTTAGTATTATGGAAACTGTGCGTAAAGGACAAGGTATTAAACCAAGTGATATGCAAACATTAAAATCTTTCAAAATCCCTGAGTGATACATAAACTCATGTTTAAAAATTAAATATTTATTTCCAAAAGCACATGCAGCTGCATATGTAATTACTGCATGAAGAGTGGCATGGTATAAATTGCATTATCCATTAGAATTTTATGCTTCCTATTTTACTATTCATCATGAATCATTTGATATTGAATCTGCAATAAAAGGATATGATTTCTTAAATGATAAATTGGCTGATTTAAAAACAAAAGCAAATAATAAAAAAGGAATCGATATAATATCGGAAAAAGATAAAAAATCAATCCCACTATTGGAAGTAATGTTAGAAATGTTTGCACGTGGATACAAATTTGAAAACATTGATTTAACTAAATCAGATGCAACTAAATTTACTATTAATAACAAAAAAATACTAATGCCCTTTATTGCAATTACAGGTCTTGGTGAAAATATAGCGAATAGTATTGTTACTGCAAGAACTAAAAAACTATTTACTAGCAAAAGTGATCTAATAAATAGGACATCAATTTCTAAAACAACATTAAAAATATTTGAAGATCTTGGTATTACTGATAATTTAAAAGATAATGACCAAATTTCTCTATTTGATTTCTAATCTTTAATATAAACTTGATTAATTTTTGCTGATTTATAGTATCTATAAACGGATTTTGAGGCAATAATCTTTGATTTATCAAAATTAATTAATGATAAATTGTGATAATCTGTTACACGACTCATAGCTACATATAATTGTCCATATGCAAAAATATTTTTGCAATCAATAACAATAGAATTTAAAGTCATACCTTGTGATTTGTGAATTGTTAATGCATATGATAAGATTAATGGTATTTGTTTAAAACTAGCGATTTTTCTACCACTAAAATTTGTTTTAAGTCATGTGTGATTTTTTAATTTAATAATCTTGTTTGTATCATTAATCATTACTGTTACATCTTTTTCTGTAAGATCAACTACTTCTGCTTTTGTTCCATTTACAAACTTATTTTTTGGATCATTAAAAACTATTATTACTTTTGCACCTTTTTTTAATTTAAGTATTGGTTTAGCAATACATTCTCTTTGAATTGCATCTTTATTATGTTGCTTTCTTTTGCCAGTAATAACTGCTTTATAAACATATTCTTTTGATTTAATTTGATTTAATTTTTTTTCATTGTATTTATCGCATTCTTCATTTGTAGAAAAAAATCTTGTGCTATTATTATTGGGTTTATTTTTTGTGCAATAATCAAATAGTTTTTTTACATTTTTATCATCATAAATACCAAGCTTGATTTTATTTAAACATTTCACAAAAAATTCATTTTCCTGTCTAAAAACTCTAGTTAATTCATAAATTTTAACATGAGAATTTAATCATGATGGTGAATTAAATATTCACTGATCTTTAATTACATCTTGATACTTCACAACAGGTGGAATTTGGAAAAAATCACCTGTAAAAATTATTTTCTTACCACCAAATAATTTATCAATACCAGTTGCTTCTTTTAATAATAAACAAATTAGTTCAAATTGATCTGCTCTTAGCATTGAAATTTCATCAATACAGATAAAGTCGAATTTGGCTAGTCGTTTTTTTAGTGCACTAAATTGAAAATTGAATTTCATGTATTTAATGTACTCTGTTTTAGTTTGCACATTAATTGCCATAAATTTATGAATAGTGCCACCACCAATATTCATTGCACTAATCCCTGTAGTTGAACATAAAGCTACATTATGTCCTCTCATGTTTAGTTTTTGTTTTAATTCTTTCAATAAAGTAGTTTTCCCTACCCCTGCTGGACCAGTTAAAAAAATTGGATAATTTTGATTTTCGATTTCATCAATTAATTTAGCAATAAATTTCCCTTTTTTTATACTAATCATAAAGTATATTTAAGTAAATAATAAGTATATAATACTTATTGTATGAAAATTATTAAGACAAATAAAGCACCAGCAGCACTTGGACCATATTCTGCTGGGATTAGATTAAATAATGGTTTTTTATTCACATCAGGACAAGTTCCATTAGATCCAATAACTGGAAATGTTGTTAGTGAAGATGTAAGAGAACAAGCTGAAAGATCTTTATTAAGCATTGAAGGTATTCTTTCTGAAGAATCATATAAAATGAGTGATGTTGTTAAAACAACAGTATTCATTTCTGATATGAATGATTTTGCTGCAATTAATGAAGTATATGCAAAACATTTTGGAGACCACAAACCTGCAAGATCTTGTGTACAAGTTGCTAAATTACCAAAAAATGTAAAACTTGAAATTGAAGTTATTGCATATAAAGGATAAAAACAATAAAAATAAAATAATCTAATTAGTATTTCCAATTAGTGCTATTTTTTATTTGGTGTGTTAATTTATCTAATTAAAACACTATAAACACATGTTGATCAAATTAAATGATTACCATGTGTTTATTTTTGTTCCATTTATTCAAAAAATCATGAAATCAAAATAAGTATTACTATATAATACTTATATAATTAAAAATTTTAAAGAAAGGTTAAATATGGGCAACAATAAAACGTTTACTACATCAAAACTAAAAACTGACCAACCTTCAGTAAAAGTAAAAACTGAAACTGCAGGTAAAATAGGATTATTTGGTGCTATATCGGTTATTTTTGGAGCAATGATTGGAGTAGGAATATTCCTAAAAAATGGAAGTGTATTCCGAAATAACAATGGCAATCCATGAGGTGTTTTACTTTCATGAGGACTTGTTTTTTTAATTGCTCTTTGTACAGCTTATTCCTATGGTGAAATAACTAGAGCAAGAGTTGCTAAAAACTCAGGTTTAGCAGGGTGATCTAGTCGATATATTGGAGAAAGGTTTGGTAGATTTTTAAAAATTACCTATCCATTAATGTATTATTCACTAATGGTATTTATTCTCACAATGTTTTTTGCTGAAGCTATATTTAATATAATCCCTGATTATGCACGTAATGGGATAGACCATAATACCATTAATTTTTGGTATATTATTCTTATTGGTTTTTGTATATCTTTATTAATTATTTTTGTTAACTTATTAAGTCAAACAGTATTTACTAAAACTATTGGAATACTTTCACTTGTAAAATTTGCTCCTATTATCTTAATTATTGTTTGTGGTATTACTGCTGGATGTTTACATCCTGAAAATAATTTATTTATACATCCTGAAGCTTATAAACCGGAGACTCAGGGAGAATTCACTATAATGGGAGTATTTAACTCATTACCAGCAATTATGTTTGCTTTTGATAGTTTCCTAATTGTAGGTAACATTTCAGGTAAAGTAGAAAAACCAGAAAAGAATTTACCTTTATCAATCATTTTATCAATGTCTATTTCTGGATTTTTATACTTTTTTGTAACAATTGGTCAACTTTTGTGTGGTCAAGATTCACCTTATGGTTTATTTGAATCATTATGTGGTGATAATGAAAAGTTACTTAAGGCATTTACAATAACCATTTCTTGCTTTATGTTTATTGCATTATTATCATGTTGTTGTTCTGTATCATTTGCAACAGTGAGTTCATTTGATTATGCTATTGAAAATGAATATTTATTTGGATCAAGTAGAATTAAAAAAATTACTAATGGTAAACGTAACAAATTGTGAGCTCCAACAATATATTTAATATTTGTTTTATTGTTCTATTTCTTCATTATTGGTGTACCATCTGGATTATGACAACATGACCAAATTTATGATGGTGTAAGTAATTGCTTTGTAATGTTTATGTTTATTGTATATGGTCTTGTATCATTAGCTTCAATTATTAACAGAAAGACACATAAAGTACCTGTAAGTGAAGTAAAATATCAAAAAGGTCAATGCCTTGCAGCAGGTATTGGTTTTGTAGGATGTATGTTTGTACCTGCATGAAACTTTATCTATACATTCTTGGTTGATCCAGTACTTGATTCTCAAGGAAGTTTCAAAAGTTGAGGATTATTCTATGGTACTGAAGGTATTGAATCTGTATATAAATGACAAGCAGCAATTATATTCTGAGCATTTATTATATTCATTTTTGCAATACCATTCATTAATGATTTAATCATCAAATTAACAAATAAAAATTACAAACAACCTTTAATTTGACAAAAACAAAATAATAACAAAAAAATTATTATTAAAGAATAAATTTAATAATGCAAAAAAATAACTATTCATTAGTAAAAAGAATAATTAATGATTCTAAATATTTAGTAGTATTTACTGGTGCTGGTATTTCCGTTGAAAGTGGTATTCCTCCATTTACTGGAAATGGTGGTTTATGAACTAAATATGATCCAAAATTTATTGAATTATCATATTTCTATTCTCATCCACTTGATTCATGAAAAGAAATCAAAAAGATTTTTTATGATTATATGTTAAATAAATCTAAACCCAACCTTGCTCATTTAACTATTGGAAAATGAGAAAAAGAAGGATTAGTAAAAGCTATTATTACTCAAAACATTGATAATTTACATCAAGCTGGTGGTGGTAAAAATGTTATAGAATTTCATGGAACAACTAAAACACTAATATGTACTAAATGTAATCACATTTATTATGACAATGAAATTACTTTAAAAGAATTACCACCTAAATGTACAAAATGTGGTGGTATTTTAAAACCAAACTTTGTTTTCTATGGAGAAGGAATAAATCAAGAAACATATCATAATGCTATTCAAACAATTAATCATGCTGATGTAATTCTTATTATTGGTACATCAGGACAAGTAATGCCTGCTAATCAATTACCTTTTTCACAAAAATATTCAAATCCAAATACAATAATTATCGAAGTGAATCCAACTAAATCTAGTTTTACTGATACAATTACAGATTATTATTTTGATACAACTGCAGTTAATTTCTTTAAAAAATTAGAATTAATTAAATAAATTTTAATACTTATATTGAATATTAATTAATCATTAATATCAAATATTGTTGTTCTAATAAGTGGTTTCTTTTTCTTATTAGATCATATAAAAAATTGTGCAGTGTTAGCAACTAATTTTTTTACATAATCATTATTTATGTAATTAGCATTAGCTAAGAAATTTTCAATCTTAGTTTTTATAGAATAAGCAATTTTAGCTACTAATGGTTGTGAATCTTTAACAAAAAAAGTTCCTTTAGTTGAAATGACTGGTAAATATACTAATTTTTTAAGCTTATTATTAATTACTAATGTAACATTAAAAATACCATTCTCACTTAACATTCTACGGTATTTTAACATGCCAGTAGTATTACTATCAATCTTATTGTTATTTACATAAACATCATAAATTTCATAAAAGTCATCTGATAATCTTAACTTGTGATCTAAAATTTCAATAATTTGACCATTAGTAATTTGGAAAACATTATCAGGATGAATACCAACATCAATAGCATTTTGTTTTAATGCTCTTAACATTTTAAATTCTCCATGAATAGGAATTAAATATTGTGGATTAACTAATTTAAATAATAGTTGTTGTTCAATTTGTGCAGCATGACCAGAAGTATGTAATTTTGTTTCTTTAGTGTTCATTTCTACATTAACACCACTTATGTAAAGTAAATTTACTAATCGTTCAACACTTTCAAAATTACCAGGAATTGGATTAGAAGAAAGAATAATAGTATCAGTTTTTTTTAATGTAATTCACATATTTTTACCATTTGCTAATTGGTTAAGTGCAGCCATTTCTTCGCCTTGAGAACCAGTACATAAAATTAATACTTCTTTATCTTTATATTTTTCTACTTCTCTTGCTTCAATTAATTGATCTTTAGAAATATTTAAAAAACCTATATCAATAGAAATATTAACATTACTATTCATACTTCTACCTAGCAAACATACTTTACGGTTATTATTTACAGCTAATTGAATAATCTCATCAATTCTTTGTAAATTACTTGCAAAAGTAGAAACAAATACTCGTCCTTCTGCATTGTCAATAATACTTTTTAATTCATCAATTACATATTTTTCGCTAGGTGCAAAACCAGGAGTTTCAGCATTTGTTGACTCACACATTAATAAATCAATTTCTTTTCTTCCAAAATTAGCTAATTTTAAAATATCAAATTCATCACCATTAGTTGATAAATCAAATTTAAAATCACCTGATTCAATAATTCGTGCATTGCGTGTTTCCAAATAAACTCCAAATGCATCAGGAATAGAGTGAGAAACACGATAAAATTCAATATTAAAATGTTTAGTTTTTATCACCGTTGCATCATCAATTACTTGAAATTTAGGAGGCTTAATTTGTTGAAATTCTTTTAATTTCTTTTTAATCATTTCAATAGCTAATTTTGAAGCATAAATAACAGGAACATCAATAGTCATTAATAAGTAAGGTATACCACCAATATGATCTTCATGACCGTGGGTAATAATCAAACCTTTTAATTTATCTTTATTTTCAACAATTGAATCATATTGACAAATAATAGCATCTATCCCTAATAACTCTTCATCAGCAAATTTAATACCGCAGTCAATAATAAATAATTCATCATCTTGTTGAAATGCATACATGTTTTTACCAATTTCTTCAATGCCACCTAAAGCTCAAATTTTTGTTGGTGAATTGCTAGCTTTTAATTCATCAATTTCATCTATTTTTTTAATAATATTTAAACTATCCATACTTATATTTCTTTTCACTCTTCTTTCTTAAAAAATGGGTTATTTTTATTAATGTGATCATAAAACATAATTCCATATAAATGATCAATTTCATGTTGCAAACATATTGATAAAATACCAGTTGCAGTAATTGTTATCATTTTTTTATTGATCAAATCATATGCTTCTACAATGATAGTTTTGTTTCTAGGAACATAACCTTCATATTTATCATCATCAATACTTAAACAACCTTCTCCAGCTGATAAAAAACATTTACCATAGCTTTTACTTACAATTTTAGAATTAGCTAAAAGGTATTTGTATTCAATTTCTTTTTCTTTAAAATGAATATAAATAACACTTTTATCAAGACCTACCTGATTAGCTGCAATTGCTATTCCTGGTTTAATTTCTAATTCATTTTCTTTACCTGCATAGCAAATGTCAATATACTTAACCATTTTATTAATAAGATCTTGATCATGCAAAGAAATATTATTCACATCTAATGGAATAACTTTTTTTCTTAATATAGGATTCCCATCCTTTAATATAATTTTTCCAAGTTCACTCATAACATTTAAGCAAGCAAAAGCTTAATAAACAATGTTTTTAATCACAACTATTATATTAATTATTTACACATTCTAATCTTATTATTTAACATTTATCAATGAATCTATAAATAATCTGTAACAATTATTTGTAAAAAACCTATCGTTACTACTCAAACAATAATCTAATAAAAGGAAATTTAAATTTTAATTTACTTTAAATATAAAACATAAAACTAACTATATAGAGATATTTAAAAGCAATTTGCTAAAGAAAAAATATTATAAAATTATCTTA
>DFHG01000002.1 GCA_002372615.1 Mycoplasmataceae bacterium UBA3729
GCTCTAACCAACTGAGCTATACTCCCATAATTTATAATAATTCTACTATTAAATTATAGAAATAAAACTATCGATTATTTATACTTCTAAAGAATTAATTAATCCATGTAAAAATTTTTCTAAATCAAATTCTTGTAAATCATTTAAATTTTCGCCTAGTCCAATGTATTTAACAGGTAAATTAAAAGCATCTTTAATCGATAAAATAATACCCCCTTTAGAAGTACTATCCATTTTAGTTAAAATGATTCCGGTAATTTTAGTCACTTCATTAAAAGCTCTCGCTTGACTAATTCCACTTTGACCTGTTGTTGCATCAATAACTAATAATGATTCACATGGTTGATTACTATCAAATTTCTTAATGATATCATTAATTTTTTTTAATTCATTCATTAAATTTGTTTTATTTTGTAAACGACCTGAAGTATCACAAATAACTACATCAATTTTGTTTTGTGTAGCATATTCTATACCTTTATAAATGACGCTTGCAGGATCTTGATTAGCTTTTTCAGGAACAAAAATAGGAACATTTAATTTGTTAGCTCATACTTTCAATTGTTCTACTGCTCCTGCTCTAAAAGTATCACCTGCTACTAAACAAACAGATTTACTATCTTGTTTGAATTTCTGTGCTAATTTAGCAATAGAAGTAGTTTTACCGACCCCATTAGCTCCAGTTATTAAAATTACATTAGATTTATTATCTTGTAATTTAATTGAAGTATCAATATTAGTGTTTTGAATATAATAAACAAATAATTTATCAATAATAATTGTTTTAATCAATTCAGGATCAGTAACATTTTGGTACTTAATTTCATCAATAATGGCATCTAAAATTTTTTGTGTAGATTGTGACCCAACATCATAAAGCAATAATGTTTCTTCAATTTGATCAATTAAATCTTGATTTAATTTACGATATTTTTTAGCAATATTATTAACACTATTTGCTAATGAACTTGATGATTTCCTTAAACCACTATCAAATTTTTCAGATGAAATATGTTCGTGTTGTTTATCTTGAATGTTTTCAATTTCTTTAACAACATTCTTTTTTCTTCCAAATAGACTTTTTATTTTACTTCACAAAGACATAAATTAACTTTCCTGATTATTATTAGCAAAATCTTGTTTTGCTTGAGATAATTCAACATGATAAATGCTAGTAATACCTTTAGTTTGCATTGTAGCACCATATAGCATATTACATCTTTCCATTGTTCCAGGGCGATGTGTAATCACTATAAATTGTGTTTTTTCTGAAGCTTCTTGAATCATATTAGCAAAACGCTCTACATTTGCAGGATCAAGTGCTGATTCTGCTTCATCAAGAATGATCAAAGGAAGATTTTTAATCTTTAAAATAGTAAATAAAATAGATAAAGCAACTAAAGATTTTTCACCACCAGATAATAAACTTAATCGTGTAATTTTTTTACCAAATGGTGCTACAATTACATCAATTCCTGAAGTTAAAATATCATCAGGATTTGTATATTTAACTTCACATTTACCACCACCAAACAAATAATTGAATACACTAGGCAAAGTTTTATTAACATTATCAATTGTCATAGCAAAACTTTCTTTAGCTTTATTGTCTAATTCAACAATAACTTTTTCAATGTTTGATTTTGCTAATTTTAATTCATCTTGTTGACTAATTAAATCATTGTAACGCTTTTGATTATCTTCAAGTTCATTGATAGCATCCATATTAATTGAACCTAATCGAGAAATTTCATCACGTAATTTATTAATAATTTCTCGTGCATCATAATCAGACATTGGCAATTCATTTTGATAATTATTCATTGCATATTCAATTGTCATGTGATAATTTTTATTAATTTGTGATTTATTATTTTCAATAATAGATTCACATTTTACCACTTCTGCTTGATTTTTTGCTAATACATCACGTGCTTCATCAACTTGAAATCTTATTTGATTTAACTTAGCTTCTTGATCATAAATTTGTGATTTATACAAAGCTTTTGAACTTCTGTTAACATTTAATTCTTCAAATATTTTATTCTTTTTATTATTTAAATTTGCTAATTCACTAGCAATTTTGTTTTCATCTAAATCAGCATCAACAATTTGTTTATTAGTTGATTTTAATAATTGTTTATAATCACTTTCATATTTAATTAGTTGATTTTCATTAGTTTTAAGTATCTCTTCGTAATGTGATAATAAAATTTTTCGTTCGCTTTGTTTAGAATTAGCTTCATTTAAATCAGCAATAACAATTTCTAATTCTTTGCGCAAATTAATACATTTTTCATTAACTATAGGATATTCAGCATTTAATTCGTCTAATTTTACTTGAGAATTAATTTGATTAATAGAAGAATTTTTATTATTATATCCACCAGTTACTGAACCACCTGGAGAAACAAAATCACCATCTAAAGTAATAACACGATAAAGTTGATATGTTAATCTTGAAAGTAATAATGCAGATTGTAAATCATTAGCAATGATAATATTACCAAGGAGAAAACCAAATACATCATCAAATTTTTGATCATATTCAATTAAATCTTTAGCAATACCTAAATATCCTGCATTTGAGGAAATTAGTTCAATGTGTTCAGGACGAATAATTTTAGGCTTAATTGAATCAATAGGGAGAAATGTAGCTTTTCCGGATTGATTCATTTTTAAAAAATCAATAGCATTTTCAGCATCAACCTTTTTTTCCACAATAATATTGTTAATATTTTTTCCAAGTGCTACTGAAATAGCAGTGCTATATTTATTTTGAAATTTTAAATTCTCACTAACTAAACCAACAATACCAGTTAATGCACTTTTATTATCAATTACTGCTCTAATACCACTATCAATTAAATTATTATTTTTAGATGAATCAATTATTTGTTTAATAATAGTTCTAATTTCAATTAATCTTCTAGTTTGGCAATCAATTTCGTGAGATATTTCATCTCTTTTCTTAGTTAGATTATTGATAATTTCATTGTAAGTAGAAATACTACTTGTTAATTTTTCAACATTATTTTTAGCATCATTAATAGTAAATTTAGTGGAATTAATTAAATTTTTAAAAGCATTAATTTTTTTATCGATATTTTCACTATTTAAATCAGTTAAAAATTGTGAGTGTAAAGACGATTTTTTTATTTCCAAATGATTTATTTTTTGTACTAAATCATTAAACTCTTGAGTTAATGTTTCAATATTTTTATCAGCAATATCTTCTTTTTCACGAGCAAAAGATATTGAATGAATTAACTCAGTTAAACTTGGTGTAAAAACATTAATTTTATCTTTTGCATCTTCAACTTTATCTTTAAGTTTTTGTAAATTTTCAGTATAAAATTTAAGATCTTTAACCATGATAGTGATATCTAAAATTTTAAGTTGTTTTATTTTTTCATTATAAAGTTTTGCTTTTTCTGCTTGACATTTAAGTTTATTTAATGAATTTGATAATTCATTAATAATATCATTAACACGATTTAAATTTTCTTGAACTTTATTCAATTGATTATTTGCATCATCTCGTTTTTTTGTGTATGAACCAATCCCAGCAGCATCTTCAAAAATTGTTCTCCTATCCTCTGGTTTTGCATCCACAAATCATTGAACTGTTCCTTGAGAAATAATCCCCAATGATCCTTTAGTTAACCCCGTGTCTAAAAAAATATTTTGAATATCTTTTAATCGGCAAGATTCTGAATTAATGTAATATTCGTTTTCTAGTTGTCCTTTTATCAATTTCCTCGTAATGATTAACTTTTTTCCATTAAAATGAAGAAAATTGTTGTAATTATTAAATTCTAAAGTAACTTCAGCAAAATTATTAGATTTATTATCTTCTGAACCGTGAAAAATTACATCTTCACTAACTTTACTTCGTAAATTTTTATTAGATTTTTCACCTAAAACTCATCTAATAGCATCAACAATATTAGATTTTCCACTACCATTTGGACCAACAATACCAGACATTTCTTTATCAAAATTAATTGCTGTTTTAGTAGCAAATGATTTAAACCCATTAACAATAATTTTATTAAGAAAAATCATAATAACTAATACTCTTTATTTTACACTAAAATTAACAAACTTTTTGCATGCAATTTTAGCTGCAATTTGTTCAGCTAATTTGATTTTTGTAGCCATTCCTCTACCATACCTAATATTATTAGTTCATAACTCTACATAATATTGACCATTATTTAATTTCTTTGATTTATAAATAATTTTATGTTTTCCATATTGTGACATTAATTCTTGAAATTTTGATTTATAATCAGTTAATCTATCTAGAATGTTATTTTCATAGTCATAAATTAATGTATTGTAAATTACTTTTTTAGCAGTTTCATAACCTAAATCTAAATAAATAGCCCCAATTAATGCTTCATAAACATCTTCTAAAATTTTTATATGACTTTTCATATCACCTTGTAATGATTTACCAATTTTAATATAATTCTGTAAATTAATCATTTTAGCAGCTAATATTTCTGATTCTGAACGAACTATTAAAATTCTTATTTTAGACATCTCTCCTACAGGAATAGGAGGATTTTTAGCAAACAAATATTGAGAAATAATTTGAGAGATGATAGCATCACCCAAAAATTCTAATCTTTCATAGTTGTATGATAATTTATTCTCATTACTAAAAGATGTATGTGTAGTAGCTTCAATATAATGTGAATAATTTTTTGGTGTAATTTTTAATTTTTTAAACAAAAGTGATAAATTCTGATTTGTAATTAACATATTTATTTTGAAAATGCCTTCTTAATTTTGTTAGTAATATTATTAGTGATAATTTTATGTAATAAAATCATTGCAGAAAAAAATTGCTGTTTATTAGCAGAACCATGAGTTTTAACTACTGGTTTATTAACACCAATAACAACAGCACCCGCTTTATTTTCATAATCAAAAGTTTTCTTAATTGAAATTAAAGCTGGAATAGAAAATACTGCACCTAGATAATTTCATGGCATTTTAAATTTACTCTTTAATACATGTGAAATAGCTTTACCGGTTCCTTCACATGATTTTAAAACTAAATTCCCAGTATACCCGTCACATACTGCAACTTCAACTATATCTTCCATTAAATGCCTTGGCTCAATAAAACCAAGGTAATTTATTTTTTTATCAGATAGCAATAAGTCATTAGCTACATGATGATATTCCAACCCTTTATGTTGTTCAGTGCCAATATTAATAACACCAATGCGGGGATGGTTAATATTATCAATGTTTTGTATGTATATGGAAGCGATTTTGGCAAAATTAAATAAATCATTGCCATCACATGTTGAATTAGCACCAGCATCAACTAAAGCAAAGTATTTACCTTTCTTAATTGTTGGTAAAAAAGGCATGAATCCTGGCTTAGCTACATTTTTAATTGTCCCAATTAAAAAATGAACTAGAGAAATATAACAACCAGAATTTCCTGCCGAAAGTACTCCATCACAAATATTTCTTGCAACAAGATCAATTGATATATACATACTTGATTTAGTATTTCTAAGTGCAACTAATGGATTAGTATCCATACTGATGATTTCATCAGCATGAACTATTTCAAACTCATTTGGTTTAATTAATTTTGTAATTTTATTTTTATCACCAACTAAAACAAAATTTACATTTTTATGTAACGACTTAAATTTTCTTGCAGCAATTATTGCATGTGATATATCATTTTCAAATCCCATTACATCAAGTGCTATTTTCATTTTTTCTTAACCTTACTTTAATTCTTTTTTAATAAAATCTTTTATTTCTGATTTCAAATCTGGTTCTTTAAATGTGCGGTATAAAGTAGCTTTTAAATAACCGACCTTAGTGCCTATATCAAAACGGTCTCCTTTAAATTCTTTAGCATAGATTTTTTTATTATTTTTTAAAAGAAGTTTCAAAGCATTTGTTAATTGAATTTCACCTGATTTATCAAACTTAGTATGCTCTAATGCATCAAATATATCATTAGTCAAAACATATCTACCAAGAATAGCATAATTACTTGGTGCTTGGTCAATTGAAGGTTTTTCTACTAAATCAGATATTTCAATTTCATTATTCTTAAAACTATTAGTTTTAGGTTTAATTATTCCATATTTTGAAACATCAGTTTTTTTAACTTTTTGTACACCAATAATTGAAGAATTATATTTGTTATAAGCTTCAATACATTGCAATAAAGCAGGTTTATCACCTTTTTTATTTTGAAAGACTAAATCATCTCCTAAAATAACAGCAAATGGCTCATTATTAACAAATTGTTTTGCATATCTTATAGCATCACCTAAACCATTAGCTTTCTTTTGACGAACAAAGAAAATATTAGCAATATTTGAAATATGCTTTACTAATTCAAATTCTTTAACTTTATTTTTAGAAACTAACAATTCTTCTAATTCATATGAATGATCAAAATAATCAACAATTGAGTTCTTTTGTGATGAAACAATGATAATAATGTCTTCAATTCCACTATCAATGGCTTCTTCAACTATATATTGAATTGCAGGAATATTAATAATTGGTAACATCTCTTTTGCTAAAGCTTTAGTTGCTGGTAAAAATCTTGTTCCAAATCCAGCTGCGGGAATAACTAACTTTTTAATTTTTTTAGTCATATGTGATATTATAGTAAAGATATATTAATAAAACCAAGCATATTGCTTGGTTTTATTATTTAAATTAGTAAAGATTATTTTGCATCATTTTTCTTTTCATCTTTATTTTCAGTGTTATTATTTTGTGAATTTGCCGCTGCATTAGCAAATTGATTAAATGCCTGTTCAAAAATTTCAATTTTTTTCTTTAAATCATCTCATTTTTCATTTTTTAAAAGATCTTTTAATTCATCAATATTCTTTTTAACTTCAGCTTTTTGTTGCTCGGTTAATGACTTAGCTTTTTCATCATTTAATCCTTTTTCAAACATAGCAATTAATGACTCTGCACGATATTTGATTTCAGATTGTTCTTTAATCTTATTATCTTTTTCTTTATTTTCTTCTGCTTCTTTAACCATACGATTAATTTCTTCTTCATTTAAATTACTACTTCCTTTAATAGTAATGCTTGCTTCTTTATTATTCTTTTTATCTTTAGCAGTAACATTCATAATACCATTTGCATCAATATTGAAAGTAATTTCAATTTGGGGAACACCTTTTGGTGCTGGATCAATTCCACTCAAAGTAAAAGTACCAAGTGATTTATTATCTCGTGCCATTGGTCTTTCACCTTGAACTACATTTATATCAACTGCAGGTTGATTATCAACTGCTGTTGAAAATATTTTAGATTCACTTACTGGAATAGTTGTGTTACGTTTAATTAATGGTGTAGCAATACCACCAACTGTTTCAATTGAAAGTGTTAAAGGAGTAACATCAAGTAATAAAATGTCATTTACATCTCCTGTTAATACTCCTCCTTGAATAGCTGCACCCATAGCAACAACTTCATCAGGATTAATAGTCATATTTAATGATTTTTGTGTAATCTTCTTTACTAAATTTTGGAACATTGGCATACGTGATGAACCACCAACCATTAATACTTGATCAATTTTGTTGTAATCAAGTTTTGCTTCTTTCATTACATCCTCAATTGGTTTACGACATTTATCTAATAATTTCTCTGATAATGATTCAAATTTAACACGTGATAAAGTTTTTTCTACATTAATAGGTCCTTCACTAGTCATTGATAAATATGGTAATAGAATTTGAACTTCTTTTTGTCCTGAAAGATCAATTTTAGCTTTTTCACTAGCTTCTTTTAATCTTTGCATTGCCATTTTATCTTTTGTTAAGTCAATTTTATATTCTTTTTTAACTTCATCAATAATTCAATTAGTAATTGTATTATCTCAATCATCACCACCTAAAAAACTATCACCGCTGGTTGCTAATACTTCAAAAGTTCCATCAGCAATTTCAAGTAATGAAACATCGAATGTACCACCACCAAGGTCACATACTAAAATCTTTTGTGATTTTGCTTTTGATTTATCTAAACCATATGCTAATGCTGCAGCTGTAGGTTCATTAATAATTCTTTCAACTTCTAATCCTGCAATTTTACCAGCATTTTTAGTTGCTGTTCTTTGTGCATCATTAAAATATGCAGGAACAGTAATTACTGCCTTAGAAATACTATATCCTAATTTTTGTTCAGCATAATCTTTAATATAACTTAATATTTTTGCAGAAATTTCTTCAGGTGTAAATTTTTTATCACCTAATGTTACTTTTTCACTTGTACCCATTTTACGTTTGATTGAATAAACTGTATTTGGATTTGTAACCATTTGTCTTTTTGCTGTATCTCCAACAATGAATTCTCCATTTTTAAAAGATACAACACTTGGAACAGTTCTTTTCCCTTCAGGTGTTTCTAATACTTTGGGTTTATCACCATCAATAATTGAAACACATGAATTAGTAGTACCTAAATCTATACCTATAATTACATTTTTTTTAACCATAATTTTATCTCCTTATACAATATGTTTTAAATGTATTATACATAAAAATTAGCACTTTTGATATTTGAGTGCTAAATATTTTAATTTGACCAAGATTCTCCTAAAAGTATTCAAATAAATAAAAACTCATTTGAACTCTTTGAGATAAAATTAATTAATCAAATGATCAATTCATAGCAAGTAAAATGAACAATTGCTGTTATAAAGATTGTTATGGGAAAGAAGTTGGAACTATCACAAAAACATTGAAATTCTTGTAAAGTAAAGACAAGTTAATTTATGGAGATCAACATCAAATTTATTACTACCGATAATAGATTAGAATTTTATGATTGGAAAATATTTAAAAAATCAATTTACAATTCAAAGGTGACATAAATGTATATTTTGGCCACTCATATATTTCATGAGAAAAAGACAAAAATAAAAATTTTAATTCATAAATTTAAAAATCCTATCCAAAGAGATTTGATTTTATAACTATACACAAAAACAAATTAACAAAATAATAGATAAAATTAATGAGATTTATGATGAAATTTTAGAATTTTTATAACCAAGAAAAAACATTAATAAATCATACTTAATTAATTAGGCGCATTAAAGTCTGCTTCACAATTCTATGAAAAGAATCACTATTAAAATACTATATTTTAACAAGAATGGCAACAAGATCAACAATTGCTGCAATAATAGCAGCAGCTATCATTGAAACAGTTTTAATAGTTATAACTGCATTATTATCATAAGTAATGTGTCATAGTACAGCTTTGTTTAATAAATATTGTCAAACAATAAAGGATGCCAAAACTGCTACTTCTAAACAACTAACAATAGTTCATACTATTCATTTAGTTTGTGAAGATTCTTTAACATATTGATTAACAATATTGTTGTTATTTTTAATATTTAAAAAGTCTTCATAATCTTTTTGTGATTGAGTTTTTTTAGCTTCATCAGATTCATTGTTTTTATATGTGGAATAATAATTTTTAAGATTTCTTTTACCATCTTCATTTAAACCATTAAAAATTTCTGAACTTGGTTTTCCTTCAGATGTATAAAAATATTGCCTATCATTATTAACATTAATTCCAAATTCACTCTCTTGATTAATTCCAA
>DFHG01000003.1 GCA_002372615.1 Mycoplasmataceae bacterium UBA3729
GCATAGAGGGGATAACAATTTTTTCATTAAAAGTTTTTGCATAATTAGGTTTTGTTGTTATAGTGTAACAATTTTCATTATTTAAAGTGTATTCAAATATATCAACATTTTGATTATTTTTACATGAAGTTAATCATTGAGGAAATAAAGCAAATATGTTTATTGCTGTTGATAAACAAAATATTGTTTTAATCTTTTTACTTATATTTGAATATCTTTTAATGTTCATAAATATTTAAACAATTAAGCAAATAATTATTAACTTAAATATATAAATTATATAATTCTCACATTTGATTATTTAACTAATTCAATCAATTTAATCAACAAATACAATATTCCATGAATTAATTTCTTTATTATTCATTTGTGAATACAAATCTTCAATTATTTTAGCATAATGAGAATATCGAGAAAGATAAAATGTTCCATACTGAGAAATACCTTCAAATATACCTATTGTTGATACAGGAAAATAAAATTCTCTAAAATGTGAAAAATCAATTTGATTTAAATAAGTACAATCTGTAAATGCAAAAGAAGAAATTATTAAATCATCGTTTGTTAAATTAATTGATTTAATTTGTTTACAACCGCTAAAACTATATTTCCCAATAAATGTTGTTTTTTTAAAAAAATTACATACTTTGTATTGGAAGTTTAAATCATCAATATAAAGTTCTTCAGCTAAATTAAAAGCTTCATCACCTATAGAATATGGTGAAAAACCATATTCATCTAATGAATTTATTGATTGTAACTTACTACATTGGTAAAAAGCTTTATATCTAATAAATACATTAACATCATTTGAATGAATTTTTCAATCAACAGTTAATAAATTATGACATCCAGAAAAAGCCTCTTCACTAATATAAACAATTGAACTGTTTAATAAAACATATTGTAATGCTCAGCAATTGGAGAATGCATTTGAAGGAAGTGTTCGCTGATAAGACAAACAATCATCTAAAAAATAGACAGATTTTATTTTTGTACAAGAATCAAATGCATGGGCAGCAAGAAATTGTAAATTGGAAGAAAGATATATGTTAAAATTGAATGCAGTATAATAGAAAGCATTAATATCTATTGATTCCATTGACATTCATATATCTTGATATGGTAAATTAGCATAAATACTATCTTTGGCATATTCAATTGATTTTAGAGCAAAACATGATCAAAATGATCTTTTGCCGACAGTACGAATTTTAGTTTGCAAATATATATTTTCAATATATGCACAACTTTCAAATAAATAATCAGGTATATCTGACATAAACTTATTTAAATAAAGATTTCCTCTAATATTGAAACTTGAAAATGTATATTTATCAAAATAAACATCATATATATTATTTTGATATTCCACTTGATCAGGTAAGACTAAATTAATAGCATATGTAAGATTTTTTGCAGAAGTATATGTGACAATTTGTAAATTTTCATCAATGATATAATCTTCTTCTTTAAATTTACCAAAAAGACCATATCAATTAGAACCATCTATTTTTCTAATATCACGATTTCTATGTTGATTATCTGTTTTAGTACTACAGCAAAATATGTATGGTAAAAAAAGTGATGTAAAAAATGAGAGACTAATATACTTGAATGTTTTTTGTATCATACTATCTAAAATAACTAAAATCTGAAACTAATTCTATAACCTTTTGGATTAGGAATTTTAAATATTATTTGATTTAGCTGATTTTGATTCAGGTTGAGGTTGAGGTTGAGGATTATCAGGTTTACATATCCAACTAATAAGTTTAGTTGCACCTCAATTAAGTAAATATGGTAAACTTGTAAAAATTATTTGTGTAATAAGTAATGATTTTGCTGATCTATAAGTCTCAATCAATCCATAAGCAGTTAATTGTTGAACACGTACAAGTGGGTCTATAGTTAAACCAATAATAACAACTATAATAGTCATAAGAATTATTACTGCTTGTACTCCCATCATAACATAACTAAGTATAGACATAAGACTAACCCCATTATCAGTTTCTTCTTGATCATCATCTTTCTTATTAGGGTCAATATTTGCATCCAACATTGGTGCATCAAAGAAGAAAGATTCTGTAATTTGCTTTTCACTAGCTTTTAATTCTTCTTGTTCTTTTACATATACTAAATAAGCATCATTATTATCTTTATCATTGTAATAAAAGTATTTTTTCAAAGGATATGATTTACTAAATTTTTCTTTAGTTTTATATGAATCATAATCTTCTTCAACAGCTCTAACATAAGCTAAATCAGATTTTTCACTAATTTCTTCTGTTTTCATATCTACATTAGGAGTAATATTTGGATATGCTTTTATAAAATCTTGAGTTAATTTTGCTTTATTAGCAAATTTATTAGTATTTTGATATATATCATCCATGTTTTTCGTTAAAATACCTTGTAATACAGTTATTGCAATCATGCTAGCCAATTGTACTGCAAGTACTATTGCAGTTACCATAGCTATTACATTAGTAAAGAATGAACTTGCATATTTAAGTAATGAATAAGCAATCATTGCTACTGTAATACAATCAACACAAGTCAAAACACATCCCATTATTGTTTGAGTATCAAGAAGAGTTTTTTTTGAATCAAGAGACATAGCATAACTAGACATAGTGGTCAATTCTGTATTATAATCTGCTACAGCAGCTTGATAAAATTCATCAGATACTTCCATACCTACACAATCAACAGGATTATCATTAGCATGTAAAGTATGATTCTTATTTCAATCATCATCATCTGACAAAGCATATGAATGTCTAAAACCAACAATAAAATCAGAAGTAATTTTATTAGAATCATCATAGAAAACTTGAGATGGAGAAAATACTTTACAATTATCAACAAATTGTTGTTCAATTGGAACTTCTTCATCACCTTCTGCATGTAATTTTGCGTTCTTTTTAAGAGAATCTATATCATCCTCATCTATTGGTAATAAAGTATCTAATCTTGTTTCATTTAATTTTAGACCAGCCTTACCTAATTGTTGATCATTCAAGTTAACATCTTGTACTTCATCTAAAGTTAAAAATACTTCTTTTGCACACTTATCTAAATTATCTCATTTAAAATCTATGTTATTTAAATAGATTTCTTTCATTTTTTTAGCTTCAAATTGTAAAGATACTGGTAATTCATAAGTTTGATTAACACTTGTTTCATACTCTGGTTCATCTTCATCTTTTAACGAATTACATTCATCAAGGAAAACATCATTAGTATCAGGTAATGATATTTTTCAATCAACATTTATATTGTATAGATTTTCACAAGGAGATGAAGTCATCTCATTCATAAATGGAGTAAGAATATATCCAGGAATTATATTTTTTGAGTATTCAATATATTCTCCAGTATTTTTATCATGAATATAAAGGAAAGAATTAATATAACGTGATATATCATAACCTTTACTACTAAAGAAAGGATCTGGTTCTAATTTATCTCATGTGCTTCCATCTTTTTTTGCAAAAAGATCAAAATTTTCAAAGAATAATTTTAATTGAGCTGATGCTTTATATTCAGCAACTTTTCTATTTATATCAGATAAAGAGTTAACAATTATATCAATGTTAAATTGTCTTAATTCTGTAATTAAATCAACTTCATAGGGAGGAATAGATTCAATAATTTTTATTTGTGTTTTACCTGCAGCTTCTGTTTCATTTTTTAATAAATCAGCTTGTTCAGTATCATAACCAAGTTGCTCTAAATATTCACTAAGAGAAGAAAGATATGAATATAGAGTTTCATAAAAATCAGCAATAGTAACGGCAGTAGAAGAACGATCAAGAATAACTTGAAAGTTTTTTTTAGAATAATTTCGAAGAACTTCTGTTCGAGTAGTTCAATCCATATTATTAGTAGAAGAACATAATGTAGTATTAATTGATGAAAGTTGGACACTAAAATCTCTTTTCACAGTATTATATTCATCATCTGTTATGACACCATTATGTTTCTTCTCGTCTAAATTACCAATATATTGATCAGAAAGATCATTCATCATTCTTTTGAATGTGGCTTTAGAAATATCATATTTTATATCATCAGCATCAATATATGAGTTGCTATCATTTCTACAAGAAGTTAGTAATGTAGCAACAGATGTATTAACAATTAAAGCGCTTGATGCTAAAAATAATAATTTCATCTTGTTAGTAAATTTGTTCTTTCCTATTTTCATAATATTTCCCTCTATATATATTATTATACTATTATACAACTATCAAATTAATTGTATTTTGTATTTTGAGTGAATTATATTTATAAATATTATTAATATTAAAAAATTATAAATTATTATCAATAGGTGGAGTTGATTCAGGATATCAATAAACGTAACATCTACTTGCTACTTGCTCTCCAGGTAATAAGTTATCATAAACATCAATTATAAATGCCAATTCTCATCCATTATCATCATTATATACAGGAACAACATTTTCATTAACATCTATATTAATTGAGAAATTGTAATAATAATAGCCTGTACATGATTTTCCATATTGATTTTCATTTGTTATAGGTTCTATATTACAATCACAATCAGTTATAGAAACTTGAGATATTGTTGCAGAATAAATTTTAGTAATTTTGAAAGTATAATCGATATAAATTTGAGATGGACAAATTAAAGAAAGATTTACAGGTGAAAGATTTTTAATATCGTTATGTTTATCATAGTTCATGAAACATAAATAAGAGTTAAGTGCTTCATATGGTTTAATACCAATAAGTCCTTGATAATCTGCTATTTTATTTTCAGGTACAGTAAACTTACTATTTGATACATTTTGTTTAATCCATGAATTTATAGGAATCAACAAAATAAAATCATCATCACATTCGAAACTTACTTTTATTGTTGCTTTATTATAAGAAGCACCACTAGCAAAATATTGTAAAGGGGTACTTCGATAATCACCATACGCTTCATTGCTTATACGAATAGAATGTAGATAATTATTAGGTTGATTTTCCCAAAGTACTTCATATAGAACATTTCTTGATACAGAGTCACCAGAATCTTGAAAATCAGGTTCAAATCCTATGGTATTATTTGATGAATCCATAGCAGTAACATTAATTCTTTCTACTGTTGAATATGTCATCATTCTAGTCTCTTCATTATAATCACATTTAAGTTGCATGCTAACATCACGATTATAGAAATTATCATGATATGTGATTTGATTATTCACAAAGCCATTTATTCTTCGAGGAGCAATTACTTCAATATCACATTGATCAGTAAAATTACCATCATTTGTAGTAACTGCAATACGTGCTTTACCTGCACCAACTGCAGTTACTAAACCATCATTGTCAACAGTTGCAATAGCATTATTATCACTAGTCCAAGTTACTGATTTATCAGTTGCATTTTGAGGCTCAATAGTAGCAACTAATTTTTGAGTATTACCTACTTGCATATTAAGATTATGATTATCTAAAGTAACTTTATTAACATGAATAGTAGCTACATTAATTGTACAACTAGCAACAAAACCACCATCATTTGTAGTAGCATTAATTACTGTTTTACCTTCACTAATAGCAGTTACTAAACCATCATTGTTAACAGTTGCAATAGCATTATTATCACTAGTCCAAGTTACTGATTTATCAGTTGCATCGGCTGGAAGCACTGTAGCATTTAATTGTGTAGTATCATTAATTGATAAATCAACAGATTCTTTATTTAAAAAGATACCTGTAACGTGAACAACGCCATCAGTTACAGTAACATCACAACTTGCAGTATAACCACCATCATTTGTAGTTACAATAATATTTGTTTCCCCTACACCAATACCAGTTATAATACCATTATCGTCAACAATTGCAACATCAGTATTTTTAGAAGATCATGTTACTGTTTTATCAACAGCATTATCAGGAAGTACTATAGCATTTAATTGATAATTATTACCAATAGGTAAGCTAACATCACTAGGTTGTACCATAACTGAACTAGCATGAGAAACTGAAACAGTAACATTACATGTACTTGTTAAACTACCATCAGTTGTTTTTACCGTAACAGTTGTTGTACCTTCTTTAACTCCAGTAACATTACCATTTTTATCAACGTTAGCAATTTTTTCATCAGCAGAAGATCATGTTACTGATTTATTAGTTGCATTATCAGGTTTAACTGTTGCTGTTAATTTTTGTTTAGCACCAACTTCAACAAAAAGATCTTTTTTATCTAAAGTAACTGAGGTTGGGTGAATTACTGAAGGATTATTATTGCTACTACCACAACCAGTTGAAATAAAAGTAGGACTAATTGCAATAGATCCTAAAGTAAAAGAAGATATAATTTTTAATAAGTTTTTTTTAAATTTTCTCATGGTACTCCTTAAAATTATTGATTAACATATTAATATTATACATTTTATTATACATGTATGTAA
Source organism: Mycoplasmataceae bacterium UBA3729 (assembly GCA_002372615.1). Taxonomy (GTDB): domain Bacteria; phylum Bacillota_I; class Bacilli_A; order Mycoplasmatales; family Mycoplasmoidaceae; genus Malacoplasma_A. The sequence continues at coordinate 6,453 of DFHG01000003.1, forward strand.
CCAATCACAATCATATTATACATATTATTTCATAATTTAGTTCATATATAATCATATAATGGAATATATAGTATATGTCAAGATTACATAAAATTAAACTTTGTATTCTTTTTGGAACATTATCACTTCCAACATTACTTTTTAATACATCATGTGGAAAATCTATAAATAATTTCCATATAGAATTTGATGAGCAAATTTATGCTAAGTATCAACAATCTAGCATCTCAAAGAAAAATTGTGAATTAGTTGATAACACTAATGGTTTGATTATTGATAATTTAGAAATTAGATGAGAAATATCATGTAAAAATTTACCAAATGATTCAATTAGCATTGATATCGATGGTTATATTAGTTGAAAAGATTCTATTGAAATTGGTAATTACGAGTTAACAATAAAAGCTCATCACTTTTATTACATTATTGAAAAATCTTGTCAATTCATAGTAGATAATTTTAATTACACATTAAAATCAAATAATCCAAATAATTTTATTATTTATGATACATCAGCTAGACAATCACCTACATCTATATATAATTGATCATTATTAGATGAAAGACAACGAATAATTCCTTATGATCAAATTAATTTTAGCATCCAATGTAAATATGGAATTTTTCGAATTGATAACTATGGATATCTTAGTTGATCAACTAATGTAATACCTCGAGTATACGATTTTTGAATAATAGTTAACTATCATAACTTAGAAATAAAAAGTGAAATGCAATCATTTTTTGTTTACGATGGAACATTATTTAATTTTTCAATTAATAGTGATTACTCGTATACAATTTCAACAAATAATGAATATGTAAATCATAAATGAGAAAAAAATGTAATAATCCCACCAATCTATAGCAATAGATTTGTTACTACAATTGGTGATGAATTTATGCGTGATTTTGTTGACTTTGATTATGAAATATATATCCCTAATACAATTACTAAAATTAGTAATAATTTTTTATATGGATGTGAATCATTCAACCAAACTTTAACTCTTTCTGATAGCATAAATCAAATAGGTGACTATTTTCTTGCTAATTGTACTTCATTTAATCAATCTTTAACAATCCCAAAAAGTATTAATATGTTAATCGGTCAATTATTTATGTACTGTAATAATTCATTTGTTAGTGATATATGTATAGAATGTAGTGCTAACATGTTTAATACTGCTTTTTATCCATTTACTACTAGTAAAGAAAATTCAAATACTTATTTAAATGGTTTTAGTATTAGTGGTAATACTGAAAATTTAACACTCATGCCATTAAATGGGCCAGATTACTTTAGAAATTTTATTGCAAAATAAGTAAAATTATAATCGTTTTAATTAATTTTTTAGTATGGAATTATTGCTATAAAAACAATTTATTAATTAACCAATTATATAATGCTATGAATTGGAATGTAATTTTCCTTATCTACCTAATCAAAATATAAAAATATATAATTTTTATTATTAATTGTTTAAATATTATGAACATTAAAATATATTCAAATATAAGTAAAAAGATTAAAACAATATTTTGCTTATCAACAGCAATAAACATATTTGCTTTATTTCCTCAATGATTAACTTCATGTAAAAATAATCAAAATGTTGATATATTTGAATACACTTTAAATAATGAAAATTGTTACACTATAACAACAAAACCTAATTATGCAAAAACATTTAATAAAAAAATTGTTATCCCCTCTATGCATAAAGGTTTACCTGTTAATCATATTGGAGATAATTTTCTATCAGGTTATAGTTCATTTAATCAAATTATTTTTATTCCTAATAACATAACTCAAATTGGTAATAATTTTTTATTTGAATGTACTTCATTTAATCAGCCATTAGTTATTCCTCAAAGTATTAACTTAATTGGTGAAGCATTTATGTATTGTAATGATTCATATGATTCATCAATTGATATTTGCTGTGATCCATCAAGATTTATTAAAAGTGATAAATCATTTTCTACTAATAATCCTGATGCAATTTGTTACACTAAAGGAATAAAAGTTTACTCTAGTTATAAATTCATTAATATTAATACACTTATTAATATGTTTCCTTCAAATACAAATTATCCATATTTCCGTGAATTAATTTCAATACCTTCCTTTCTTGAATATACATTAAACAATGATAATATGAGTTATACAGTATCAACAAACTTTTCTAATTCATATGATATTAAATTTAGTTTTAATAGTAAATTTAGTATTCCATCAACATACAACAATTTAACTGTTGATTATATAGCTAATGATTTTCTTGCAGGTTGCGTTTCATTTAATCAACCTATAGTTATTCCTAATACAATTACTCAAATTGGTAATAATTTTTTATTTGAATGTACTTCATTTAACCAATCTCTCTATATATCAGATAATGTTACAAATATCGGTGATAATTTTTTAATGAATTGTTCTGAATTTAATAACAATTTGTATATTTCAAAATCAATCGGTATGATTCCGAATGGATTTTTGTCTGGTTGTACAAAATTTAACAAACAAGTTAATATCCCTGAAGGTATTTCCTATATTGGAAGTAATTTTCTTGCTAATTGTACTTCATTTAATCAATCTTTAACAATTCCAAAATTAGTTACATATATTGGTCAATCATTTATGTATTGTAATAATTCATATACAAGCATTCTTTATCTTAATTGTAAGGCCAATTCATTTTCAGGAAATACTGATACCATACTATCAACAAACATTGTTGATGCTAATTGCTATACACAAGGGATAAAAATAATTACTATTCAAAATTCAGCTAAAATTGCTGCTATTTTACCAGAAAAATCTGGTGAAAACACATGTTTTAGACATTTATTGTTTTTTGATTTTTTCTTATTTACTTTGAATGAAGATGGTTTAAGTTATACTGTTACAACAAATTTTAATAATTCAGTTAATGATGTGTATACTTTTAATGAAGAATTTGACATTCCTTTAACATACAACAATAAAATGGTAACAGGCATAGGTGATAATTTTTTATATGGTTGTGCTTCATTTAATCAACTTCTCTTTATACCTAATACCATTAAAACTATAGGAAATAACTTTTTAACTCATTGTGCTTCATTTAACCAACCTTTAACAATTCCCAATACAATAACCCAAATTGGTTATAATTTTTTATGTTATTGTGCTTCATTTAACCAACCTTTAACAATTCCCAATACAATAACCCAAATTGATAATGGTTTTTTATCTTATTGCGGATCATTCAACCAATCACTAACTCTTCCAAATAAATTAACTCAAATCGGTAATAATTTTTTAGAACACTGCATATGCTTTAACCAACCTTTAACAATTCCCAATACAATAACCCAAATTGGTTATAATTTTTTATGTTATTGTGTTTTATTTAACCAACCTTTAATAATTCCAAATGAAATAACTAGAATTGGTGGCGCATTTTTATATGGTTGTAGTTCGTTCAACCAATCTTTAGTAATTCCAAATACAGTAACTGAAATTGGTGATGCATTTTTATATGGTTGTAGTTCGTTCAACCAATCTTTAGTAATTCCAAACACAGTAACTGAAATTGGTGATGCATTTTTATATGGTTGTAGTTTGTTCAACCAATCTTTAGTAATTCCAAATACAGTAACTGAAATTGCTGATGCATTTTTATATGGTTGTAGTTCGTTCAACCAATCTTTAGTAATTCCAAATACAGTAACTGAAATTGGTGATGCATTTTTATATGGTTGTAGTTCATTTAATCAAGCATTAACTATTCCAAATTCAATAACTAAAATTGGTCAATATTTTTTAAATCGTTGTACTGCATTCAACCAACCATTAACTCTTTCAAATGGATTAAATGAAATTGGCAATTATTTTCTAAATTATTGTACTGCATTCAACCAAACTTTAACTCTTTCTAATTCAATTAGTAAAATAGGTGAATTTTTCATGTTCGAAGACCAAAATTTTACAAATTTCATTTTCATAAAATGTTCATATACAGCATTTAAGATTAGTTACTATACATTATCAACTTCTTTTCCATCTGTCAGTTATATACTTGGTTGTCATGTTTCAATTGAAGATCATAATAGTTTAATTAATTTTATTTTAAGTTTTCCTAATCTCAATGGTGAAAGTAGCATAGGTGAAAGTAGCATATATAGAAAGATAAATATTGTTAAAATTTAAAGAATATTTTACTTTATAAAGATCTATTTTGTTATCAACTTAAAATATTTTCATTGTCTATGTTTGTACATGTATAAAGTTAATTTTAAAATGCAATAAATATATAATACATTTATGAAGGTAGCTAATAATCATGACTAAAAAAATTAAATTATTTTTTTTAACATCAAGTGCTTTAATTGTTAATACAGCAATAGCAAGTGCATTAACTTCATGTTCTTTTAAAAATGCTATTAATGACATTGGTGGATGTGATAAAAAATATGGTATTAGTATGGCAACATACAACCGTATGGAAAGTGACTTTAAAGATTTGTATGAAACACAACAAAGTATTAATAAAGATAAAGGA